>CAKQVC010000104.1 GCA_934277655.1 uncultured Clostridia bacterium | reverse complement strand
CGCCTTCGGACCATTCGCTATTCGAATGTTCACCGGACATTCGAATTACGCTCATGCCCTCACGGGTTCGAATCCCTTCTGTTTTCGTATGAAAATAAAAAGACATCCAAAGGGATGTCTTTTTATTTTGGTGCGCCATGAGGGACTCGAACCCCCAACCTTCGCATTCGTAGTGCGCGACTCTATCCAATTGAGCTAATAGCGCATAAATAGTGTTCTGAACACCGTACTCATATAGTATACACGAAACTAACGGATTTGTAAAGACTTAATTTCATAATTAATTAAAGATATTTTGTTAGTAAAATGAAAATGTTAATTTACCGAATCGATGCAAGCAAGTGAGCTTACACGAAAGCTTCGGATTTCGAGCGGAATATGACTTCATTCCAAAGGACACGATGAAAAAATCATCACTTCATCCTAGAAAAGGAAGAAGCAGGAAAAGCGACGAAAAAAAGCAAGCAAATAGTGATTTTGTACAACGACAGCTTCTTTTTTCGAATCTATGTGAGCACCAGCGGCACGACCAACGGTACGGCGATGCACATCAGAGCACCGGTGCAGAACGAATACACCAAGGTTTCCTGATTGCAGGAACGTTCAACGATCGGCATACAGATATCCATCGCGGAGACACCGGGAATCGCTATCGCTTCAATATAACCGATCTTTTGCGCTGCCAGTGGAATGATGATGATGCCGAGGGTCTCGCGAATCACATTGTGCATGAATGAAATCGCACCGGCTACCGCATGTCCGGCCTCGGTAATCATGCTCGGTGCAAGCGTATACCAGCCGAAGCCTGCGCTGACGGCTACCGCTTCACCAACCGTCAGCGGCGCGAGCAATCCGAACAACACGCCTGCCAGCAGGCTGCCCGCCACTGCAGCGACCGGGAAGAACAATACTCGAAAGCCGATCGTTTTCAGATTATCTACCACAGTTCCCGAAAGCCCCATGCTGAAGCCGACCAGACCAAGCAGGATACAAATACCCGCAGTCAACCAGCTGCCGGACATATTCTGAAACACCTGCAGGTCGGAGAAGAAGCGCGGCACGACATAATATCCGCCTAGCATGCCGATGATAACAAAGGTCAGAATCAGCAGGGTCGTCTTGGCACCGGAGCCGTGTTTCGCCTCAACTGTTTCAACCTCGGCTGTTTTTGTTTCTTCAAAAGCCTCGACAACAGGTACCGCATTCTCCGTAGCGATTTCCAGTTCCTTAGAAATCTCTGACATCGTAGCAACATCTTTCTCAGCTGTTGTCACACAGCTTTTTTTGCGTACAACCAGCAATGCGTGGCGATCAATTCCGACAATCTTGCGCGTCACAAACACAGCCAGCATACTACCGCCCACCGTCAACAGTGTAATCAAAACAGACTGCAGCCCGATGGTTCCAAGATTCGATGTAACCTCTTCATTCGCTCCCATGCGCAGCCCCATCACGCAAACAAGCAGATAGATTACAAGATTCAGCGCCTGATCAATAAAAGAAAAATTTTCAGCGTACCCGCGCAGCTTTGAGGCCGCCGCGTAGCAGATAAGCATAATCGTCCAATATAATATTAACAATAGCATGTTGTTCCCTCGAATTTCATGATGCGGGTCTTCTCCTTTAATTCTTCCAATTCACTCATAGAAACTTCCTCAGACCTTGATCACAAGCTGACGGTCTGAATTTTCCTGTTTCTTTATTTTACTCCATTCTTCCATGAATGTCACTCTTATTTTCAAAGAATCTATACTTCTTTCTATATTTCTTTTTTACAAAGATAATTTGTTAGTAATTTGCTCTATGGTACGAAAAGTCGTAAATTCATCGCGTGTCAGGAAAAAATATAATTCGAAGATGGAGCAGGCAATTAACTGTCCAGTGAGATAAAATGTTGAAATAAATTATAGTTGTTTCGATTAGAAAAATGAAGTATACTATGCTTGCAGGTTTTATTTCCCTTATTTCTGTCCCCTGCAGAGCAGCAAAAAACCGTGCTGAAGATGCTGAAGCAGAATGAAAACAAACGGAAATGATGTGCCGGCCGGCTGCAGGCGTATACCTGCATAAAAGATAGATTAGTGACAATAACTGGAAAAGGAGATTGCGAAAATGATCAAGACAGAAATTTTAAACGTTAACGGTAATCAAGTTCAGGGAGTACTTCTTCAGGCTCCGGGCGGCGAAGGACACCCGAACATGATCGTTCTTGTGGGTAAGCACGGATATATTATGTGTGGTTATCTGAATCAGGAAGCAGCAGCGAAATTTGGAGATGCAGCCTGCGTGATCGGCGGAAGCTCTTTTGAAGAAATTCTTGCAAATCCGGTAAAGGCAGTACTGCCGGAAGCAGAAAAACTTGGCATCAAGGTTGGCATGACCGGTGCAGAAGTCTGCGATATCCTGAATAAATAGAAGGATTCCCCTGTAAAAAGTGCAGGAGGCGAAAAGCCAGCAGATAAGTAAGAGCAATGACTTTTACTGAGAACTGTGACTTATGATCGTAGAAAAGGACCATTGACCGGAGGGACATAGAAGAGTGTTTGAAGAAAACTTCCGGCGGTGGTCTTTTTTATTTGGGGAATCCCTTGACACCCGCCGGGTCCTATGGTATTCTGTTAAGAGTAAGAAATCTTTAAGCGCGATACAGAGATGTCGGCAAGGTGGACATAGTGAGTGAAGCTGGGAGAGTCAGAAAGACTTTCCATGGTTTGAATGCGAATGATCTGAATCTTGCCGGGTGGCAGGATTTTTATTTTATACGGAGGAATCACTATGAAATTTGCAGAAGCTAAAACAGCAGAGTCGAAATACAAAGTTTTCGCAGACGATTTTAACAACCGTTTCAGAAACATATACAGCGATTTCTCAGATGAATCGTTTTTGATTATCCCATCTTTTGTGGATGTACATGTGCATTTACGAGAGCCGGGATTTTTTTATAAAGAGACAATCCACACAGGCAGCAAGGCAGCAGCATCGGCAGGATACGGACATATCTTTTCCATGCCCAATCTGGATCCGGTGCCGGACACACTGGGAAATCTTCAGATTCAGCTGAATATCATAAAAAAAGACGCAGTGATCGATGTGCGGCCTTATGGATCCATTACCAAAGGCGAAAAAGGACAGGAACTGTCGGAGCTTGAGGCGATGGCGCCTTATGTGATCGGTTTCAGCGATGATGGTGTAGGTCTCAACGACCCGGTACTGATGGAACAGGCTATGACGACAGCAAAACAACTGAACCTCCCTATTGTAGCACATTGTGAAGATATGACACTTCGAAACGGTGGGTACATCCATGCCGGCAGCTACGCAATCGCACACGGACACAAGGGAATCTGTTCCGAGAGTGAGTGGAAGCCGATCGAGCGCGATCTGAAGCTGGCTGAAAAGACAGGATGCAGTTATCATGTCTGCCATATCTCCACAAAAGAAAGTGTAGAAGTCATTGGAGAAGCCAAGGCAAGAGGTGTGGACGTGACCTGTGAGACAGCACCCCATTATCTGATCTTTACGGATGAAGATCTGCAGGAGGATGGAAGATTTAAAATGAATCCGCCAATCCGCAGTGCTCAGGACAGAGAAGCTCTGATCCGGGGCATTCAGGATGGGACTATTGATATGATCGCTACAGACCATGCACCACACAGCGCAGAGGAAAAGGCAAAAGGCCTTGCAGGCAGTGCCATGGGAATCGTGGGACTGGAAACGGCATTCCCGGTTCTTTATACAGAGCTGGTAAAAAAAGGTGTCATCTCGTTGGACAGGCTGATCGAGCTGATGGCTGTCATGCCGCGGAAACGATTCGGACTTGAGGATGCCCAGGCGGCTATGGACTATGCAGTCTGGAACATTGGAGAAGAATACGAGATCAAACCGGAAAATTTCCTTTCCATGGGAAAAGCCACTCCGTTTGCAGGACGAAAGGTTTTCGGGAAGTGCATGCTGAATGTCCTCGGTGGCAGGAAAATCTGGGAAAGATAAGAGAAGGAAGAGAAGATGAAACAGAGTCAATATGTGATAAAAACAAACAGACCGCTGACAGACAGCGTATGGGAAATGTTGCTCGAAGGGGATACTTCGGTGTGCGTCCGCCCGGGGCAGTTCATCAATATTAAATTAGAGGGACTTTTTCTGAGGAGACCGATTTCTGTCTGTGATTACGATGAACATACGATAAAAATCATATATAAGGTAGTTGGTCGTGGCACCGAGACTATGGCAAGGATGCAAGCCGGAGAAAGCCTGGATATCCTTACCGGACTGGGAAATGGTTATGATACGGCCAAAGCGGGCAATATGCCGGTACTGATCGGAGGAGGCGCAGGTGTACCGCCGCTGTACGGACTACTGAGAAAACTGAAAGAGGAAAATTCTGAGATAAAAGTAAAAGTCATTTTAGGATTTAATACCCGGGAGGAAATATTTTGCGCAGAGGATTTCCGGAAACTGGGAGCTGAGGTCTTTATTACAACAGTGGATGGTTCTGCCGGAACGAAGGGTTTCGTAACGGACGTGCTGAAAAATATGGACTATTCCTACTTCTATACTTGTGGGCCGGAGCCGATGCTGAAAGCAATTGACGGTGTGGTGAAAACTTCAGGGCAGTTGAGTTTCGAGGAACGGATGGGCTGCGGGTTTGGTGCCTGCATGGGATGTTCCTGCAAGACGAAATACGGAAATAAGCGGATCTGCAAGGAAGGTCCGGTGCTGGAAAGAGAGGAGATCATATGGTAGAGAAAGAGCAGAAAGATGCCGGAATGGTGCAGGGATATGTGGATCTGGCGGTGGAGCTTTGTGGGGTTGCCATGGATAATCCGGTAATTCCAGCCAGCGGAACTTTTGGATATGGAAGAGAGTTTCATGAACTTTATGATATAAACTGTCTGGGGACGTTTTCTTTTAAGGGAACAACGCTGGAACCGAGATTTGGAAATCCGACACCGCGTATTGCAGAGTGTCCGGATGGCATGATCAATGCAGTGGGCCTGCAAAATCCCGGTGTGGATGCGGTTATCAGTAAGGAGCTTCCGGAGCTGGCAAAGATTTTTCATAAGCCGGTAATGGCCAATGTCAGCGGATTTTCGGTCAATGACTATGTGGAAACGGTGGCAAAACTGGAAGCGGATGAAGAGGCGTATCATCAGATCGGCTGGTTTGAGATCAACGTCAGCTGCCCCAATGTTCACGGCGGTGGAATGGCGTTCGGAACCTGTCCGGAGTCTGCAGCAGAGGTTACAGCGGCAGTCAGAAAGGTAACGAAAAAGCCGATGCTGATCAAATTATCGCCGAACGTGACGGATATTGTTTCGATCGCCAAGGCTTGCGAGGCAGCTGGAGCGGACGGCATCAGCATGATTAATACGCTTCTGGGCATGAGGATTGACTTAAAAACGAAAAAGCCGGTTATCGCTAATAAAATGGGCGGATTTTCGGGACATGCGATTCTTCCGGTAGCACTGAGAATGGTATATCAGGTTTATGAAGCTGTGGATATTCCAATCGTTGGGATAGGCGGTATTACCAGTGCTGAGGAAGTTGTGGAAATGATGCTGGCAGGTGCATCGGCGGTTGAAATCGGGGCGGCGAACCTGGTGGATCCATTTGCCTGTAAAAATATAATTGAAGATTTACCAAGGGTATGTAAGAAATATGGAATTACAAATTTAAAGGAAATAACAGGAGGAGCACATTAATGGGAAAAGACGTGATTGTGGCTTGCGATTTCGCTTCTGCGGAAGAAACGCTGGCGTTTTTAGACAAGTTTACGGATGAAAAGCCGTATGTAAAAATCGGTATGGAACTGTTTTATGCGGAAGGTCCGCAAATCGTCAGGCAGATCAAGCAGAGAGGACATAAGATTTTCCTGGATCTGAAACTGCATGACATCCCGAACACGGTAAAGAAAGCAATGAAAGTTCTTTCGGGGCTGGACGTTGACATGTGCAACCTTCATGCGGGTGGAACCATTGCTATGATGGAAGCAGCACTGGAAGGCCTGACAAGACCGGATGGAACCCGTCCGCTTTTGATTGCAGTAACACAGCTGACTTCTACCGATCAGGAAAGAATGGAAAAGGATCTTCTGATCGAAAAACCTCTGGAAGAGGTTGTGGATCATTATGCAGCAAATGCGAAGAAGGCAGGGCTGGACGGCGTTGTATGTTCTCCGCTGGAAGCTTCCAAAGTTCATGAAACCTGTGGGGAAGACTTCCTTACTGTAACACCGGGTGTGCGTTTTGCAGATGGCGATGCGGGAGATCAGGTCAGAATTACAACACCGGCTCGTGCAAAGGAAATCGGTTCGGACTATATCGTAGTAGGTCGTCCGATCACACAGGCAGAAGACCCGGTTGCGGCATACAGAAGATGCATCAGTGAATTTGTCGGCTGATCGTTTTAGATGGCTGTTGACCGAGAGAAAAAATGACTGGCGGCAGGCAAAATCGTATGGCCGGTCAGTGGTATCGAAACATGAAAGAAAAGAAAATGAAAAATGAAGGCTGAAGCAGAAGCTGTAGCAAAAAGGAGAATAGAATTATGGAATTAAAAAAAGAAATTGCGAAAGGACTGCTTTCGATCGAAGCTGTCTTTTTAAGACCGGAAGAACCGTTTACCTGGGCAAGTGGAATCAAAAGCCCGATTTACTGTGATAACCGTCTGACGCTGACGGCACCGGATGTGAGAACCATGGTAGAAAACGGCCTTGTAGAGGTTATCCGTGAAAACTATCCGGAATGTGAGCTGGTTATGGGTACCAGTACAGCCGGCATTGCTCATGCAGCAATCGTCGGACATTTGATGGACATTCCGATGGGATATGTAAGAAGCTCTGCGAAAGACCACGGTCGTACCAATCAGATTGAAGGAAAGCTTCTGCCGGGGCAGAAAGTAGTAGTAGTCGAGGATCTGATCTCGACAGCCGGTTCTGCAGTAGACACAGTAAAGGTGCTGAGAGAAGCAGGAGCAGACGTCCTGGGGATCGCAAGTATTTTTACTTATGGCATGAAGAAAGGGCTGGAGCGCCTTGCTGAAAACAATGTAAAAAATGTAAGCCTTTGCAAT
>CAKQVC010000103.1 GCA_934277655.1 uncultured Clostridia bacterium | reverse complement strand
ATGTTCCGTGATGCCGGCTTTACCATTTCCCATATTCCGGTCTCAAAGGAGGGCATCGAAATAGACAAGCTTCCTGCAAACATTCCGTCTGCAGTTTATGTGAACCCTTCCAACCAATTTCCTACCGGCGCCGTTATGCCAGCAGGACGCCGCTATGAGCTTCTGGAATGGGCGCAGAAAAACAACAGTGTCATCATTGAGGACGATTACGACAGCGAGCTTCGATACTTTGGCAAACCAATCCCAGCATTGCAGGGTCTGGACGAGCATGACCGCGTTGTTTACCTCGGCTCTTTCTCCTCGACCCTGTTTCCAGCAGTAAAGATTTCCTATATGGTTCTTCCCGAAAGCATGGCGGAGATCTTCCGTTCCATCAAGCATCAGTATACCCAGACCTGTTCCAAATCAGAGCAACTGACTCTGGCTTTCTTTATGGAAGATGGATACTATTATACCGGGATCCGAAAACTTCGCAGCCTTTATGCACAGAAACTGCAGGCAGCCCTTCAGGCATTCACGTTTCATGGCAAGGACTTTATCACGCCGATCGATACCCATTCCGGCATCAATCTTACCGTCAAAGTACGATCGCACAAAAAAGCCCAGACGCTCTGCGAAGAAGCAAAGAATCTGGGTCTTCAGATGGTTCCCCTTTCAGAGATTACCGATCAACAGACGACAGCACTGATCTTCTACTACAGTCAGCTGCCTCTGAACCAGGTAGATACCCTGATTGCCCGGCTGACCGAAATCTGGCGTGAGAACGCAGATGATTTCTTCAGAAAGTAGTTCCGAAAGCCGGGGCAGAAGATTCATTCGGAGGATTCATTTAGATGGCTATTCCTGCTTCAGTCCGATGTCATCCGAAGTCGTGACAACCGTTCCATCGGTTGTTACGAAAACAGCTTCTGCTCCGGGTACTTTCGAAATCAACGCTTGTCCTTTCTCAAGCCCCAGAGCCAGGCAGCTGGTGGATAAGCCATCGCAGTCCACCGAATGTCCTTTTTCCGCCAGGATCGTTACAGAAAGCACATCGGTATCCGTCGGCCATCCTGTTTTACTGTTAAGAATGTGATGATATTTTTTTCCGTCTGCAATAAAGTATCTTTCGTAGGTGCCGGATGTTACTATGGTTTTATCCTTTGCCTGCACAGTTCCCAGAAGCTGTCCGGTTTCAGACTGTGGATCCTTGATACCTATGACAAAATCGGAGGTTTCATCTTTACCATTATCAATCAGTTCAAAGGATTTCCCGCCGATTGCCGCAATGTTTCCGCCTAAATCCACAATGGCACTGGTCACGCCTTTTTCTTCAAGAAAAGATGTTACTTTATCGGCTATATACCCCTTGGCAATGCCTCCAAGATCCAGTTCCATTTCCGCGTCTTCCAAAGTAACTTGATTCCCATCAATTTTAATTTTCGTATAGTCTACATGCTTCACAGCGTCTGCCAGAACATCCGCATCCGGAATCTTTCCCGATTCTGCCTCTGTTTCCGAATCACTTCCGCTCGTTTCTTTCTGTGCCTGCTGCTCGTCCTGTTTGTCTGCTGCAGGCTCGTCTGCATCATGGAAATTCCACAAATCTGTTGCTTTTCCTATTGTAATGTCAAACGCACCATCGGAGAGTTTACCGTATTCGATACCTTTCTTAATAACCTCGATTGCCGTATCGCTGACACTGACTGGTTTGCCCTCGGCGTGATTGATCTTCGCAATGTCCGATGTATCGATGGTCTTGCTCAGGATTTTTTCATATTCGTCGCAAAGTTTGAAGGCATCCGTAATCAGCTGATAAATGCTTCTCTGCTGTTCATCACTGTTCATCGCTGCCAGGCTTGCCTCCTCATCTTTTATACCAAAGATCGTAATGGTACAAATAGTATCCAGATAAAATCCGGTTTTGCTGATTCCCTGGTTCGTGTTAGTTTTTAAGTTGGAACCGCAGCCTGTTTGTGATATAATAAGGACAATGATAAGCGTTATGAATGCTGCTTTTTTCAGAGGGTTGTATTTTTTTTTCATATACTCTATCCCTTTCTTACGGCTTCTTTTCTTCTTGCTACGGCTGCGGCAGGCGGAAATACGCTTTCCTATTCATATAACCAGCTGCAGCCAGAAAGATAATGTAAATTTCGATGATAAAAAAAGCCGATATTCCACTTTTTTTCGTGATCCTGCTTTTTGGGATCGGGATTTCCTGGCTTTCTCTCCACGGCAGCACAGCCGGAGATAAAGTCCGTATTACTTCAGATGGGCAGCTGTATGGGCTGTACTCGCTGAACGAAGACCGGGAAATTGATGTCCGATCAGAGGGTCACACTAATCATATTACCATAAAAGATGGTGTAGTTTCAATGACTTCTTCTTCCTGCAAGAATCAAGTCTGTGTAAATACAGCACCGATTTCGCATACAAAAGACACGATCGTCTGTCTGCCAAACAAAGTTGTCATTGAAATCGTTTCCGACAGCAAATCAGACGCATCGCCGGATGTGATTTCCGGCACAGGTATCGGTTCTGCCGGAAATCACGAAAATGGAGGTGTTTCCGATGACATCTCCTAAAAAGGGCTCTACTCGCCATCTGGCTCTTGCCGCAATGTTTGCAGCACTTGCCCTTATTTTTTCCTATGTGGAAGTTTTAGTTCCGATTCCGGTTCCGATTCCGGGCGTGAAACTGGGTCTTGCAAATCTGGTCATCCTGATCGCACTTTACCGTCTGGGGATCCGCCTTGCTTTCTCAATTAACTGCGTGCGTATCGTCATCGCAGGGCTTCTTTTCAGCGGTGTTTTCGGCATGATCTATTCTTTTGCAGGAGGGATCCTCAGCATCCTCGTCATGTTCCTGCTGAAAAAAGCCGGTTGTTTCAGCATTGTCGGCGTCAGCATGGCAGGCGGGGTCGCACATAATCTTGGGCAGCTTTTGACTGCCTGCTTGATTGTGTCCAATTTCGGGCTGATGAGTTATTTCGCAGTCTTGTTCTTTACCGGCATGGTCAGTGGCATTCTGATCGGCATCCTGGCTTATTTCATTGAACGCCGTCTGCCTCCGGATATTCACTGATGTCAGGCTGTACGAAGGGAAGTAAGGAAAAAGCAATTGGAGATGAAAAGAAAGGAAAGTAAAACGATGTACATAAAAGAAAACGCTGATTCAAGCATTGATATCGTTGATACCGTTGATACTGTTGGCACTGTCAATATGCTGAATAAGAAAGTCAACCGTATCAATCGCATCTGGAAAATTTATTTCAGTCCGACAGGCACTACCCAGAAGGTAGTCAGCCGGGTAGCAAGCTGTCTCGCCGATAACCTAAGTCTTGATACTTTTACCTTCGATTTTACACTGCCTGCCGCACGAAAAGATTTCGTAAAACTGGATGAAGAAGATCTAATCATCTTCGGCTGCCCTACTTATGCAGGGAGGCTGCCAAACCTGCTGCTTCCTTATCTGGAAACAATCTGCGGAAACGGTGCCCTTACCATCCCGATAGTTACGTTCGGAAACCGTGCTTTCGATAATTCTCTGGCTGAACTGCAGTGCCTTCTCGACAACCACGGATTTCGCACCATCGCAGCCGCTGCCTTTTCCTGTGAGCATTCTTTTTCCCATACTCTGGGAGCTGGCAGACCGGACGATGCTGATCTGATGGAAGCTGACACCTTCGCACTTTCTGTCTTCGGACTTCTGATCCGGGCAATTTCCCTGCAGGAAACGCTTCCGCCGCTAACAGTCGATGGCGATCCCCAGGCTCCTTACTACAAACCTCAGGATCGAAACGGCAGGTTCATTGACATCCGTAAAGTGAAACCCTTGACTTCCAGTTCCTGCACAAGCTGTGGCATCTGTGCTGCTGCCTGCCCAATGGGTGCGATAAGCACTGAAGATTTTCGCCAGGTTTCGGGTATTTGTATCAAGTGTGGTGCCTGCATAAAAAAATGCCCGCATCATGCCAAATATTATGACGATGCAGGCTATCTGTATCACAAAGCTGAACTGGAAGCTATGTATGGCAGTTCCCGGGCAGTTAATCGATTTTTTGTATAATTATTTTCTCACAAAACAACAGTTATCCATTTTTTTCCGTTGCAGCTATATCTGCGAATTTGATCGGAAGAGCAATCTGCGTCAGGTATGCATCCTTGTTCGCACCATGCGTCGGCGGACCTTCCATATAAATATTTCGAAAAAATCCATGGGGTGTCAATCCGTTTTCTTCGGCATATTCCAGCAGTTTCTTGTAAACCTGCGGAAATTTTTCGTATGCACCACGATAATAGATACAAATGGCATTTCCTACCGAAGGAAAATTCTTGATATTTTCGCCCTCGCTTCCGGACACCACCGGAATGATGTACATTCCTTCCGTATCCGTGTCCACCGGGATCTGAATACACATCTTGCTCTCAATATCCAACTTATAATTCCGAATAGCGGTAATATAGGTTTCTCTGAGTTCGTCGGACTTTTGGGCCAACTCTGTTACCTTGCTGAAGCTCCTGGTAAATGCTGTGAATCCAGGCAGCGATACATTTCTGATTTCATACTCGCTGATTGCTGACTGCCGGTTCCGTAGCCGTGCGATATGCTCATCCAGCTGATTTCTGATCTGTACCAGTCTTTCTATCTGCTCATCCAGATTAGTTGAGTCATCAAAGTAACTGCGGATTTCCGGCAGTGAAAGACCGAAATTCTGCAGGGTGCGGATCAACCGGATATGTACGATGTTATCTGCTGTATAATATCGAAAACCTCTGTTGTCATGCTTGACAGCGGGTGCTATCAGTCCCAGATCTTCATAATTGAGAAGCATCCTCCGCGTGATTCCCAGCGTCTTAGTCACTTCTCCCATCTGAAAAAGTTTTTTTTCTTCCATGTGTCTTTCTTTTATCTCCATATACACCCATGCAGCCGTCATATTTTATCAACAAAAAATTAGTTTTTTTGCTAAATTTCTTGACTTGTACATCGATGTTCATTTTATAATATATTATATCTAAGTATGTCTTTTCTGTCAAACAGAATCCAGAAATTTCAAGGTATTTCAGGGCATATAAAGAGCGTCTCCATTCGCATTGGAGGAAAATACTAAAGAAACATTTCCGCTCGGCGAAAGATTCCGAAAAAATCCGCTCTTCCAGCGAAAAATTTCAGGTAAGCCACCCCGCAAAATGTTTCAGATTGGAGTGTACTATGAAAAAGAAACTAGCTTTAATCCTCACACTTTCGCTGGTCTTCTCCATGATGCCTTCTCAGGCATCCGCCGCCTTAAAAAGCGCAGGAACACCGACAAAAGTGCAAACCCTCGTATCCAGCGAGAAACTGGAACATAATTTTGTAAACATTACAGCAGATGGTCAGACCCTGCATATTGAAGCGGAAACGCCGGTAAAATCCACGGAATATAATGTTTCCATCCGTCAGAGCGGAAAGAATTCCAGCGTCTGGGCCGGACGTACTTATTCGACTGACATGGGAAGCTACTGCAGCTTTTCTTTCGATCTGCCGAATTACACGCGGCTTGATGGCGCCATGAACGGCGATTATGTGCTGATCATTACGAAAACTGAAGGGTCCAAGTCGGGTCCTGTCATCTACAAGAACTGTGCATTCAACGTAACCAATGGTCAGTTCTCTATCCTGCAGTATGACAAAATCATCAAGGAAAATGCACGGATCGATAAAAACGCAAACAGCAAAAAGAAACCATCTGCATTTAGTAAGACTAATTTGAGCGACGTGAAAACCATCTGCTTCCGTGATCCTGTCACAAAAAAAGTTGCATCTGTCACAAGCAAAAAAGTAAAATACTTTAAGACTGTTTCCAATCAGGTTACAAAAGGTGCTACAACAAAATACGACAAACTGCTGAAGATCTACGAATATGTAGCTGAAAATTTCTATTATGATAACGTTGCCTTTGCAACCAGCAGCAAACAATATGTAGATCCATACCGCAACCTCTATAACATGAGAAACAAGAAAAAGAGTGCTAACAGCGAAGGTGGAAAAGTAGCTACAACCTGTGTCGGTTACTCCGCTGCGATCGCCGCCCTTGCAAGAGCACAGGGCATTCCGACCAGAATCGTGAACGGGCACCATATCAGCCTGAACGGCACGGAATACAACAACTGGTCCACCGAAAAGAACATTACCAAACTGGATCACTGGTGGGCAGAATGCTATGTAGATGGCCGCTGGATCACAGTTGACGCCACACCGGGAAACAGCAACAAATGGGACAGAAACACCAACACCTGGAACTATACCGGTCTAACGAACTATATCTATTTTGACCCTACTCCGGAGCAGCTGGCAACCTCCCACATGCTTGTGGAAGTAAAAGGTGTATAAATATCGCTCCCCGCTGTCTGCAACACTTGCCGTATGACTATGCGGATCTGCTACATGACAGATCATTCAGAAAGAAGGAAAATCAATGAAAAAGAAACTCTTATCCGTAGTTCTGACACTGACGGTCGCCCTGACCATGTGTTTTGCGTCGGTACCTGCTTATGCAGCTTCCGGAACGGCGATCAAAACTGCAGACGACCTCAAGGCGATGGAAAGCAACCCGGGCGGCAGCTATTACCTGGCCAACGACATCGAAGTGCCTGCCAATCTGATCCTGTTCACAAGCTATGATGCTCCGTTCACCGGCACCTTGGACGGCAACGGTCACACGATCAAAGGCTATACCTACACCTCAAGTGCAGACTGGACTGAGCAGGCCGCATTGTTTGGCTACGCGAAAAAAGCTACTTTCAAAAATCTGAAAATGACGAATGTCAACATAAGCCTCAATCAAGCAGGCACCGTAGCTGCGCTGGTTGCAGCTTCCGAGAACTGTAAATTCACCGATATCAGTGTTTCCGGCAAAATTACCGGCAAATCTTTGAGCACAGCCGCAGGCATTGTTGCCTACAGCTATGAAGGCGGCACACTGACAAACTGCAAAAACAGCGCGGACATTACAATTACCAACGCTGACGAAGGAAGCAGCGCTGCCGGGGTTTCCGGCTTCATCGGCTCGGCAGGTTTCATGAAAAACTGCTCTAACAGCGGTAAAATCA
>CAKQVC010000102.1 GCA_934277655.1 uncultured Clostridia bacterium | reverse complement strand
TCTACTCCGCTGATCGCATCGGTATCTGTATAAGTATGCTCTTTATATGGCAGTTTCAATGCATCCAGTTTCCGCATCGCATTAGTTTTTTCCAGCTTTTTCATACTACTTCTGTTCCTCGCTTTCCTTTTCCTATATTCATCGCTTCAGGTTCGTGCCTCAAACCGACACACGGGAGTTTCCTCTCTGCGATGTCATGATTATTTCCCCCTCATGCTTTCATAACTCGCCCGCCGGGATTACGAATACATTGCATCAAACCGTATCTTATATCCCTCTTCGACAAGCTCTGACAGCATTCCCGAAATCACTGTTTCCGCCTGCTTCTGAGCTTCGGTAAGCAGTCCCTTTGCTAAAGCTTTCTTTTCCACTTTTTCCTTTTGATCTGCATAAAATTCCGCATAATCCTTCACGGTAAATGGATTAAAAATGCTGGTTTTTTCATCATAGATTTCAATACTGTCTTCATCAATCTCATGGGAAAGTATTTTCGCCTTAGGAAGCGTGATCGTCACATTTTTGTCCTTCACGGCAACTTTTGCTTCAGACATGTCCACACCTGCCTTGATCTTCCCCTCATAGGTCAATATAAAGCTGTTTGTTGTGAACGGGATTGTTACCCCATAAAAATCATTTTTAGTCTCGTACTTTCCAAGTTCCGTATAGGAATAGGTCATCGTCCCCAGCTCACTCATAGCTGTAACCTGATTTTGAATGACAACCGCTGACATATCTGCCTTCTTATCTGATGCAGCCGTTTTTCCGGCAAGGAAACCGCCAGCTCCGAACAAAACGCACACAATAACTGCTGCGATCATGTACTTCAACATTTTTCGTGTCTCTTTCATTGTCTTTTCTACAATCCTTTCTCAATCCAAAATGCGTTTATTTCATACAAACGATATTTCCTGCGCAAGAAGTAAAATAGACTGCACCCACAGGTGCAGTCCATATTATTTTTTTATCTGTTCAGACAAATTATCTTTCAACTACTAATGCAGTACCCATACCGCCGCCGATGCATAATGTAGCAAGACCGTACTTGGAATCTCTCTTCATCATTTCGAAGATCAGGGAAATCAGGATTCTGCAGCCGGAAGCTCCGATCGGGTGACCGATAGCAATCGCTCCGCCGTTTACATTTGTCTTTTCAGGATCTAATCCTAAATCTTTTCTTACTGCCAGGGACTGAGCTGCGAATGCTTCGTTAGCTTCTACCAGATCCATGTCCTCAATTGTTAATCCTGCTTTTTCTAATGCTTTCTTGGAAGCAGGAACCGGGCCAACACCCATGATGGAAGGATCAACACCTGCAGAAGCATAGGACTTAATCGTGCAAAGTGGCTTGATTCCTAATTCGTCAGCTTTTTCTTTGCTCATTACTACAACTGCAGCACCAGCATCGTTGATACCGGAAGCGTTAGCAGCTGTAACCACGCCGTCTTTCTTGAAAGCAGGTTTCAGTTTAGCAACTTTTTCCATTGTAGTTCCAAATTTAGGGAATTCATCTGTATCGAAGATGATCGGATCGCCCTTTCTCTGAGGGATTTCAACCGGAATGATTTCATCTTTGAACTTGCCTGCTTTGATTGCAGCTTCAGCTCTGTTCTGGGAGATTACGGAGAACTCATCTAACTGTTCTCTTGTGATTCCCCACTGTTCAGCAACGTTTTCTGCTGTGATACCCATGTGATATCCGTTGAATGCGTCCCAAAGACCATCATTAACCATCATGTCGATCATCTGAGTGTTGTTCATTCGAGCTCCCCATCTAGCAGCCGGCATAGCGTAAGCTGTAGCGGACATGTTTTCTGCACCACCTGCAACTACAACGTCAGCATCGCCTGCTTTGATAATCTGAGCAGCCAGTTCAACAGCTCTTAATCCGGATCCGCAAACTTTATTGATAGTGAAAGCCGGTGTTTCGATTGGAAGACCAGCATCTAAAGTCATCTGTCTTGCAACGTTCTGTCCAAGTCCGCCCTGAAGAACTGCACCCATAACAACTTCATCAACCATTTCCGGTTTGATTCCAGCTCTTTCGATAGCGCCCTTGATAGCAATTGCACCTAATTTTCTTGTAGGAATTCCTTTTAAAGAACCTCCGAAGCTACCAATCGGTGTTCTTGCTGCACTAACAATTACAACTTCTCTCATGTTTATGTATCCTCCTTGAGATAAAAATACTATATTTTGTTATACTTGATATAACTATTTAAACACACAATAACATAAAATGCAAGGAAAATCAGTTAAAAAAATAACGATTACCCTGTATTTTTACCCATACATCTGCTATATATCTTATCAGTAAAATCTGCGAAAGACAAGCCCTACCACAAAAGTAGTTAAATTAACAAGCCAGTGCCATAGATTGCTTCGATTGTTTCTATTTTTTAAAAGCACATCTGCTTTTGTAGTGTCCATAACAAAGTATGGCGCAGAAATTGCAAAAAGAATAAAAAATCTATTAAATTGGTTCGCTTCAGAATCATTATCACTATCGTCCAAGTTAAATATTCCTCCTTAAATAGTGAGGCGCCATCCTTTTACCCAAACAATGTTACACCGAGCGGCAGCCAAATCGGCACTGCCAACGTCGTGATCGTACCGCTGATCAGTGCCACCAGCCCCAGCTCCGGTCCCACAGCCTTGCTGACCGGAATCAGCATGGTATCCATACAGCCGCCCGCACCGGAGGCAATCGGGCTGCCTTTGCTGATTTTTACCAAGAGCGGCAGCAGTGCCACCGTAAACACATCTCTGGAGACATTGACGATGAAACCGTAAACGCCGGCCTCGATGCCATACGCCTCGGTCAAAAACGCCCCGCTCATGCTGTAATACCCCATGCCGCTTGCTGACAGTACCGACCACTTGAGCGGCACGTCCAGCACCACTCCCATCAGGAATCCGCCCAACAGGCAGCCTGCAAAAATTGAAAGCGGCAGGAAAAGCATGCGCAGTCCCAGTTTTTTGATATAAGTAAAGACTTCTTTATTCGTACCTAAAATGATGCCTGCACCGGTGTAGAGAAAAAACAAGGACACCGTCAGCAGCGTATCCAGCCACGCTGCATCCCCTTTTGGCAGTGCGAAATAGCCAATCAGAATGCCGAGCAAAATGAAGATCGGCATCAAAATCAAGAGCGGCGAAAAGCTGCCGCCCTCCTGTTTGCTCCCCGCGTTTTCTGCCCGAGGCAACGCGCCGCGCCCCGCATCACGATTTTGCCGCGCCGCTTCCTGCTTTTCTCGCAATAGGGTCAGGCGGATCTTTTCCAGCGGCATGACCGTCCTTTCGCACAGCACTGTCAGCGCCACACTGCAGGCGATCGCCGCCAGCGAGATCAGCAGGCACTTGATGCCGATACGCCCGAGGTTTTTCATCACGGTTTCCGACAGCCCGATATTCAATCCGATGACTGTCATCAGTATCATCAAGGCCGCATTCATGACCAGGTCAGATCCGCGTAGCACTCGTGGCGGCAGCCCCCACCAGCTGATCACCGCGCCAAGCGTGACGCAAAGAAAGGGAATATAAATGAACATAAGTGCCGCTCCTCTCCTTACTCTTTTTTTGAGTCTAACACATGCACGCGAAGCTTTCAAGCAAAAGTTTTAACAAAGTCGTATCAGTAACCTTTGGCAAATTTATCGGAAACCATGGCACCGCAAACCATCACGCTACAGTATTTCCAGCAATCGAGTAGGGACTAACTTGTAGCCCCTCTCACACCACCGGGCGTGCCGTTCGGCACCCGGCGGTTCAATTCAAGTAATAATCTAAACAGCTGAGAAGTCCTCGTTTTGCGAGGATTTCTTTGCTAATGAGGTGTAGTCCTGTTGTCTTTGCTACCGCTTGATAGTGGTTTCCAAATCCAACGGACTGTTTTGCCATCCACTCGGGTGCTCCTAATTTCCTTAGTCCCCAATAGCGTTTCGCACTTTTCTTCCACTGTTTCCATATGACGATTCGCATTCTCGTACGCAGATGTTGGTCAATTCTGGTTAGGTTCGTTTTCATGCTTCCTATCCTAAAATAGTTTATCCATCCTCGCATGACTTGATTGAGCCTGACAATTCGGTAATCCATACTGACTGACCAACTTCTCTTCGTCAGTTGTTTTAGTTTTCTCTCGAAACTTTTGATGGATTCTTCGTGCGGTCTTGCTTTCCATCCCTCTGTACCTTTCCAGAACCCAAAGCCTAAGTATTTCAGCTTGCTTGGCGTGGTAAGGCAAGTCCAAAATCAAGGATAGCATTAAGAGGGCGAGTCCAAAAAATTGGCATCCCCATTTTTAAAAATGTCCTTGACAAGGGGTACAGTTTACTTACTTACATATTTTTAGCATCAAAAATATTTCTGTGATACTGCAAATATTTCTTTCGTTCATCATTCAAAACATCTTTATCTATCTGATAATCTTTAATGACATCTTTTATTTCCTCTGGAACATCCTTTCCGAGAATGATATTCCCATCATTACCAAAGGTAATATCAAACTTATCAAAGTATGCATCTATATTGGGACTAAGCAGTAATCCATTATTCTTATCATATGCTTCTTGCATTTTCTGTTGCTTAATACAAGTTGCAAGAGGTTTAATATGTGATGCAACAAGTCCTTTCCACGGCAAGTGACATGCATAACAAATTAACCTGTCATAAACAGACATAGATTCTTCAAATAATAACTTTCTATAAATACGCATAAGGATAGGGTCACGCTTTACACTTACAACATCCGTTCCGTTTACAACTGACTTATGGTCTTTAAATTCCAATACCCCATTTTCATACACAAGTTCAGGCATATACTTCAGAAAGCCTATCAAATATTCAATCTGGTTATACTTATTTTCATCAAAATTTATCGACAACGCATACTGATATTGCAACTCTAATTCTTCCGGTAACAAATACCCTCTTTTATATTTCGCAACATCCGTAACCATCAATCCCATCAAATCATTTTTAGTCAACTGTCCATTATATGCCAATGTCTTTAACAAAAAGTTAACTTCTTTATGATCAGTACAATCGTTTGTATACGAGGAATTTAAGCTACCACATTCATAAAATATCTGCGTAAAAATTAATTCCCTTTCCTTTTCATCTTTACAGGTCAAAAACTTCTTAGTTAACGGATGATATCCCTTGTACCCTGGGTTAACAAATCCAAGCTTAATAAATTGATTAATGGATTTTCTTACAGAACCCATATCCTCTTTTGGATTTATTTTATTGACAATATCTTGTAGTTTTTTATTTAACTCTGGCGTGCAATCAATACTTGCTAATCTATGATTATCTATAAACTTTACTATTAAATCCAATACATTATTAAATAGCGTACCGTGAATATCTGAGTATTCGACAGTAAGTTTCCAATAAGAATCATACTGTTGTTCTTCTTTAGCTTTTTTTGTAGTATCTGCTCCCATCTACGCCTCCATCTCAAGGATAAATAACAACTCCTTGCTTGCATTCTTGTTTTCTTTACCTGTTACCTGATAGTTATGCTTCTTCTCCTTAATTGTAACTTTTCCATACTTCTTAAGCATTTCTTCAATCTCATCCGGTCCGGGCTGAACACGTGTATTTTGGCTCAACACTATATATCGTGTTTTCCCCACAAGTTTTTTTATCAACTTGTCCATATTATCGAGGAAACTTGTCTTCTGTGTATAATCTGTATGTTTCCGCTTCTTGTCAAACATTTCGTCAAACATACCATAGAATGCATCATAATTGTTCATAGTGGATGGATACGGGGGATCCATATAAACCACATCAACAAAATCTATTTTCTTGACCATATCAAATACATCACAGTTATATACCTTACATTCTTCTTTATCAAAAACAGCTTCATTATATGCATCAATATTCTCACGCATATGACTTTCAAACGTTTGATTATGATATGCTCTTTTTCGTTTATACTTCCTATAGCTATAGTCTTCATCTCGCAGCTTCTGAATTTGTTTCCAAGGCACATTCATTCTCGAATACGGAAGTTTTCTTATCATTGCTCGACGAATCAAAGCAAGCATCATATACTTCTCCGACCCCTTTAACTTTTCTGCAATTGCAACTAATTTACTTAACTCCAGCACTTCTTCCGGATAATATAAACAGTCTGTAAGAAACGAAAACTTCTCCGATAATTCTTCTACTCTTTTGTCACTTACCTTCTTATCAAATACACTTACCGATAATTTTGTATCTGAATTTTCCACTAATGCCTTGGCTATAACATAATCAGCATATAATATGTCATTTGCAATAACTGAAAATCCACTGTTCTTCAATGCATATGATACTGAACATCCACCTGCAAATATATCCAATACAGTACCGTTTTCAACCGGCATCTCCTTTATTATCCAATTAACTAACTTCTCTTTGTTTCCTATATAGTTTACCTTCGGATACTTTGCCATTATCCAGTGCCTCCTCTACTTGCAAAGCAATCTGATATGCCAACTTAGGTGGTACAGCATTGCCTATCTGCTGTTGAACTTGAATAGATGTACCTTCAAAAATGAAATCATCTGGAAATGACTGAATACGTGCAAGTTCTCTTGCTGTCAATGCTCTATTCTGTTCATAATGAAAAATCTTTCTCATATCGCCAGTTACACATACTGATGGCTTTGTACTATCGTATCTGATGTATTTTCTAATATCTCCAGACGTTGGTCTTAACTCCTCTGGAATATCCATACGGTCTCCGCCATCTTTGACATAACTCATCTTTTCCAACATCTGTGCACTATGCTTCATAGCTACATGATTTGGAATATCACTTTTCTGACCACTTTCTAACTTTGGCAAGTCATCAATAACATCTTTTATTGTAAAAACTTTCTCGGATTTTACAGGATATAAAAACTCTGAATCTATATCACTTCTAATACCAACAACAACAATCCTTCTTCTCGCTTGTGCAATTCCATAACTTGCACTGTTCAACACTTCATATTTTACCTTATAGCCACATCCGGCATTTTCAAATGCTTCAACTATAGTTTTTATAGTTTTTCCTTTCAAATGTGTTGCCATGGCAGCTACATTTTCCATAACAAACATCTTAGGTTGCACACGTGTAACAA
>CAKQVC010000101.1 GCA_934277655.1 uncultured Clostridia bacterium | reverse complement strand
CATATCAATATCTTTGTTGCATACCTGCTACATATGCGTTGCATTTGATATAAAACCCAGCACATCTGACGGCATTCCACAACTTCTGTAACCCTTGAAAAATGGGCTTTTCTTGATATCTTTGTTCTTGAAATATTATCTCTTTGAGAACTGGCTTGCTCTTCTTGCCTTTTTGAGACCGTATTTCTTTCTTTCTTTCATTCTGGAATCTCTTGTTAAGAATCCAGCAGCCTTTAAAGGAGCTCTGTAAGCTTCCTTATCAGCTTCGCACAGTGCTCTTGCGATACCATGTCTTAAAGCACCTGCCTGACCTGTAAATCCACCGCCGTGTACAGTTGCGATCACATCGAACTGACCTTCACATCCAGCGATTTCGAAAGGACGCTTAACCTCTCTCTTAACGATTTCCATTCCGAAATAGTTATCAATGTCCTTCTTGTTTACAGTGATTTTTCCAGTTCCAGGGATTAATCTAACTCTAGCAACTGAACTTTTTCTTCTGCCTGTTCCTTGATACTGCATCTTTGCCATTGTTTATTCCTCCCTTTCCTTAAAATTCCCAAGTTTCCGGTTTCTGAGCAGTATGCGGATGTTCTGCACCTGCATAAACCTTTAACTTTTTATACATCTGTCTGCCTAACTTACCATCCGGAAGCATGCCTTTTACTGCATGTCTGATGATTTCGTCAGGTTTTTTAGCCTGAAGTTTTTCGAATGTGATTTCGCGAAGGCCACCCGGATATCCAGTATGTCTCTTGTAAATCTTTTCTTTTCTCTTCTTGCCTGTAACTTCAACCTTTTCAGCGTTGATAACGATTACATAGTCACCGCAGTCTACGTGCGGAGTGTAGATAGGCTTCTTCTTACCGCGAAGGATAGAAGCTACTTCTGATGCAAGTCTTCCCAGAGTCTTGCCTTCTGCATCGATCACGTACCATTTACGTTCAACTTCTGCAGGTTTTGCGATAAATGATTTCATTTTCTTTCCTTTCTACCTACTGAGTTTGCTCTCCCGACCTTATCGGTCGTCTGGTTTTGCTTTGCAAAATCCATGTTGCAAACGTTTTCGGCTTTGTCTACTGGGATTCAACCGCTTGCGGACGGTCAAATCTTGTTCGACATACTAAAACTTTTTAGTTTCGGGTCCCAGACGGATTCCCATCTTGTGCCCGTACGCATAAACATGCTTTATTATTATATAGCGAAAGCCTTGCAAATGCAAGGCTTTTTTGAATATTCGCATAAAATTATTTTCACGACCGAAGTGAGATCTTTATCCAAGTGATGTCTGCATCAGTGTAAGCCTACACCAACTCAACCAAGTGGAACTTCTTCTTGCCCTTCTGAATCAGAAGTTTTCCCTCTTCATCGAACAGATCCGTTGTAATGTTCATCTTTCTGTCCGTAACTTTGTTTCCGCCAACTGTCAGACCGCCCTGTTCAATGGTTCTGAACCCTTCACTGGTATTTGGAACCAGTCCAAGTTCCTTGATCAGGGTTACGATTCCAACGCCCTCTCCTTCAAACTTATCCTTCGGCATCTGCGTCGTCGGAACATTCGCCATGTTACCGCCACCGCCAAAGGCTGCACGAGCACCATCAAGAGCTTTCTTTGCTTCGTCTTCGCCGTGAACCAATTTAGTAACCTCATAAGCCAGCACTTCCTTGGCATGGTTGATTTCAGCCCCTTCCAGAGCGGACAATCTGTTAACTTCATCCATCGGCAGGAAAGTCAGCATTCTCAGGCACTTATTAACGTCTGCATCCGCAACATTTCTCCAGTACTGGAAGAATTCATACGGGCTGGTTTTTTCAGCATTCAGCCAAAGTGCACCCTTAGCAGTCTTACCCATTTTCTTGCCCTCTGAATTGGTCAGAAGAGAGAACGTCATGCCGTAAACTTCTTTGCCGACCATCTTTCTGGTCAGATCCACACCGCCGATGATGTTAGACCACTGGTCATTTCCGCCGAATTCGATTTTCACATCGAAGTCACGAGCCATTACCATGAAGTCATAGCTCTGCATCAGCATATAGTTAAGCTCGAACATCGTCAGTCCGCCTTCACGCTCCATCCTCTGCTTGAAGCATTCAGCACGGAGCATGGTGTTGATGTTGAACTGGGTTCCAACTTCTCTCAGGAAGTCAATGTAATTCAATGGTCTGAGCCATCTTGCATTATTTACGGCAACCGCTTTGCCCGGCTCCGGCTCCTTATTCTGATGGCCCGGAATATATACGCCTTCATTGCCAACGTATTCCCATTCATCATCAAAATCAATAAATTTATCGAACAGTTTTTTGAACTGATTGCAGTTATTTTCAATGGTTTCCACTGTCATCATCTGACGCATGTCAGAACGTCCGGAAGGGTCGCCTACCATACCGGTACCACCTCCGATTAAAACAACCGGCGTATGTCCGTATTTCTGCATATACATCATGATGATAACCTGCATGAAATGACCTACATGCAAACAGTCTGCCGTCGGGTCGAAACCAATATAGAATTTGACTTTTTCGTTCTGCAGCAGCTTGCGAATTTCTTCCTCGTTGGTAGCCTGCTCAATAAAGCCTCTTTCTTTCAAAACATCGTAAGCATTATCAAAATGGCTCACGCTGTCCGGAATAAAATCAAATTTCATTCTATCTATCCTCCACTGTTTTATCCTAAAGTCTTATTACCGCTTTGCTGTCACGCCTCTTTTCCCGGCAAAACAGCATTTCCCTTTGTTTCTCTCTTCGGTAGTCTAAACATCCCGTGGACGATTCACAAAAATCGCCGGATCTGCTTTCTTTTTTCGCAAATTCTGCATCTGAATGCTCCTACTTCGTTCCATACAGACGATCGCCCGCATCGCCCAGTCCCGGTACGATATATGCATTTTCATTCAGCTTTTCATCTTTTGCTGCAATATAAATATCAACGTCCGGGTGTGCTTTCTGCAGAGCTTCAATGCCTTCCGGAGCAGCGATCAGGCACATAAAGATGATCTCTTTGCCACCTCTCTGCTTAATGGAATCGATCGCATCGATAGCAGAACCACCGGTTGCCAGCATCGGATCAACCACAAAAATTGTACGCTTGTCAATATCCTTCGGCAGCTTGCAGTAATATTCCACAGGCGTATGTGTATCCGGATCTCTATAGAGTCCCACATGTCCAACCTTCGCATTTGGATACAGAGCCAGCATTCCATCTACAAATCCCAGTCCTGCTCTCAGAATCGGAACGATCGCAATGTCTTCGCCCTTCAGCATTTTCTGTGTTGTCGTGCAGATCGGTGTCTGAATTTCAACGTCCATCAACGGCAGATTTCTGGTTGCTTCGTAACCCATCAGTGTAACGATTTCCTTCGCCAGTTCTCTGAATTCCTTGTTATTTGTCTCGGTTTTTCTCATAAGAGTAACCTTGTGCTGAATTAACGGATGATCGAATACCAATACTTTTCCCATTTTTTTCTCCTTTTTCTCTTCGTCGTTGTATCTATCTTTTTCGGCCAGTGCAAGTTTCTGTGCTTCTGCGCAAAATCTTCCGTGCCATGGTTTGCTTTTTTCGGTTTCTGTTCTGAAGCACTACATTTCGTCCAGCATGTCGATCCTTCTCTGATGTCTGCCACCTTCAAACTCGGTGTCAAGCCATTCATCAACAATTGCCATTGCCAGCTCCGGTTTGGTTGTCCTTCCGCCTAAGGCCAAAACATTCGCATTATTATGCTGTTTGGTCAGATGCGCCATTTCAACCGAAGTGCAGAGTCCGCAGCGGATTCCTTTTACTTTATTAGCCGCAATAGAAATTCCGATTCCGGTGCCACATACTACAACCCCTAAATCTGCTTTTCCTGATGCAACTGTCTGCCCGCAAAGTTTTCCGTAGACAGGGTAATCTACGGAATCCTCCGAGTGTGTTCCCAGATCTTCTACTTCCACTCCTCTTTCTAAAAGATGCTGTTTTACCTGCTCTTTTAAAGCGTATCCGCCATGATCTGATGCAATTGCAATTTTCATTTATTCAACCTCCACTATATTATATCCTGCTGATTTAAACATCCTGTTCATTACCGCAAAACCTATGCCATCCTCTTTCAGTGCAGCTGCCAGAATAACGTCTACACCGTTTTTGTCGCAAGCACGGAGCTGTGCGAAAAACTGGTGAGCTGCGGTTTCCGGATGCTGATCGTCATAAAGGATCGTCTCTACCTTCTGTCCCCACTTAACACGCTCCATTTTTTCTTCTGCCATTGCGAGGGCAACCTTATCTCTGTCGCCACAGTATATGATCATTTCTGCTTTCGGAGCATAGTGTTTATATTTCATTCCCGGTGCTTTCGGTTTAAAATCTTGTCCTGTTTCCAAAAGTCCGTCGTTGTTAAAGATGTCAGGGCGTTCCAGCAATGCCGGATCGATCTGTACCTGTTTTTCCAGCACTTCGCTAAGCTGTTTCTGCGTGATAACGCCCGGTCTGAGGATAACCGGAATTTCATCCGTCATATCCACAACAGTAGACTCAATGCCTGCCTGACATTCTTCTCCTGCAATAATCCCATCGATCCTGCCATCCAGATCATCAACCACATGGCTGAATCTGGTTGGACTTGGTTTCCCTGAAAGATTCGCACTCGGTGCTGCAATCGGCACGCCTGATCTTGAGATCAGCTCTGCAGCTACCGGGTTTGATGGCATACGAATCCCAACCGTTTCAAGACCTCCGGTTGTAACTTTTGGAATGACAGTTTTGGCAGATACAACCATTGTGAGCGGTCCCGGCCAGAATGCATCCATCAGCTTTTTCATGTCCTCTGTGATCCTGTCGGTCAGTTTTAATATATCGTCTTTTGACGATATATGTACGATCATTGGATTGTCCGACGGTCTGCCTTTCGCACTATAAACTTTTCCGACTGCATCCGGATCCAGTGCATTAGCTCCCAGCCCATACACGGTCTCTGTCGGAAAAGCAACCAGACCTCCGTTTCTGATCACGTCTGCCGCTTTTTCGATTTCTTCTGCTGTCGTCCCAAAAATTCTTGTATCCATAATTTTTCTCGATAATTTCCCTGTACTTGTTCGCTTTTTTTATTTTAAATCCCCCTTACTTTTTAGGGGGCTTGTTAAGCACATCAGGCATGTTGCTGGTGCTTGCTAATTATAAAGATTTCATTTTTTCAGCCTGATCACTGGTAATGAGTCCATCAATGACTTCATCAATATCTCCATCCAGGAAGCTGTCCAGCTTATAAATGGTCATACCGATTCTATGATCTGTGATTCTTCCCTGTGGGAAGTTGTATGTCCTGATTCTTTCGCTTCGATCACCGGAACCTACCTGGCTTCGTCTCTCTGCTGAAATTTCTGCATTCTGTTCCTGCAGCTTCATATCGTACAAACGCGATCTGAGAACTTTAAACGCTTTATCTTTATTCTTGATCTGTGATTTTTCATCCTGGCAGGTTACTACCAGTCCTGTCGGGATATGGGTCAGTCTTACAGCGGAGTCAGTTGTATTTACACACTGTCCGCCGTTTCCTGATGAGCGGTATACATCGACTCTGACATCGTTTGGATTGATTTCAACCTCTACATCATCCACTTCCGGAAGCACTGCAACCGTTGCTGCAGAAGTATGGATTCTGCCGGAGCTTTCGGTTTCCGGTACACGCTGAACTCTGTGAGTGCCAGACTCGTATTTCAGTCTGGAATATGCACCTTTTCCCTTGATCAAAACACTAGCTTCTTTAATTCCGCCGATTCCGGTGTCGTTAGCATCCATGATTTCTGCTTTCCAGCCTCTGCGTTCTGCATATCTTAAATACATTCGCAGAAGATCCTGCGCAAACAGCGCTGCTTCATCGCCGCCTGTTCCTGCTCTCACTTCCAGAATGACGTTCTTTTCATCGTTAGGGTCTTTTGGGAGCAAAAGGATCTTCAACTGGTCTTCCATTTCCGGAATCTGATCTTCAAGTTCTGAAAGCTCCATCTTCGCCAGTTCTTTCAGTTCTTCGTCTCCGCTTTCCAGCATTTCCTTTGCTTCCTGAACGCCTTCTTTTGCTTTCTTGTACTCTCTGTATTTGTTGACGATCGGCTCCATTTCGCCCATCTCTTTGATGTACTTCTGCCAAAGAGGTTGATTGTTGATAATATCCGGGTCTGAAACTTTTAAAGAAAGTTCCTCATATTTTTCTAATATGAAATCCAGTTTGTCAAACATATTTTCTCTCCATCTTCCTATTTCTTATTTCGTGCAATATCTATCTTTTCTAAACTATTATTTTATCACAGTTTCACTGATAATAAAAGCAAAATCTGATTTAAATTCCTGTTTCTTAGCTTTAGGAGAATCTTTGCATTTAACCAGCCTGCGATTTTACATTCTCGCTGTGTTCAAGCAAAATCGGGTTTCTCTGTGCAGTCGTTTAACCAGGTTGAAACCCGCAAGGTACTTTCGTGTAACGAACTAAAATGAATGGTAATAAGTTTGGATGTGGCAACTGTGAGGCGTGTGAAAATAGATAAGCATGCTGTTTACATCAGCGCCGTCTTTGATGCTGATATCATTATTTTTCAAATAGTCACACATCATTTCTCCCATTGTTGCTTTCTGTGGGCTGTCTTTTCTTTTTGTCATAAAAATACCCCCAAACTGAGTAATTCTATCTTACACCAGTTTGGAGGTTTACACAAACTTTAGGATGCTCCCGTTGACGAATTGCATCAACTATGCGACAGCCTCTTCATTGCAGTCGAAATCCCTTCTTATCAATTTTTTAAGTCAATCTACGTTTAACTGCATCGCAAACTTGATCCAATGCTCGCTCAATGAGATTTCTTGAAACAGCGGCTGTCATTCTTACAAAATACTCCCCTTCTTCACCAAATTCATATCCTCCGCAGAATGCGACCTTTGCTTCTTGGACCATAAATTGCTCTAATTCTTTTCCTTTAAGCCCCAAGCCTTTACAGTCAAGCCATACTAAATATGTGCCCTCTGTAGGGATTACTTTTATTTGAGGAATTTTTTCTTTTAAATATTTATCGACAAATTTTTTGTTATCATCCACATACGCTATTGCTTCATCAAGCCACTCTTCACATTCCGGATCAGAGTATGCAGTTTGAGTTGCAACT
>CAKQVC010000100.1 GCA_934277655.1 uncultured Clostridia bacterium | reverse complement strand
TATCCATACTCATCGCTGTTGTAGCTATGCAGGTTTAACGCCGCAACATTGGGAATCAGCTTGCACCCTCTTGTTTTCAACTCGCTTTCCATATCGAGTTCGTAGAAGGAATGGGAATCGCCGACTCCAATGACGCTGTTGTCCGGAATCAGCTGATGTAACAACTTTGCTGCTTCACTCTTGTTTTCCACATAGTATGCATCAAAAAAATTTTTCTTCAATGCTTTTACAATAGCGCTTCCCTTATAAAATGAATATTCTTTTTTGATCTGATTGATATCATGCGTTACCGCACTAAGCGGCACATCCACATTCTGTCTGAGTCTGCGCATGTTCTTTACCTTTCTTTCTCGTATTTTTCAACATCTGCAAGCAGGAGGTCTAAAACTTTCTTTGCTTCCTTGCCGCCGAATTCTTCGATGCGGTCTCTTACCGGAAGGCTTGCGTCAATGAATGCCTGTCTTTCTTCTTCTGTCAGTTCCTCAACCTTGATTTCCGGTTTTGCTTCCTTAATAGCGTCAAACTTTTCAGTTAAAAGCTGCTGCAGGTTCTCTGCTGCGAAGCTTTCCATTTCCGGCTTGATTTCTTCCAAAAGTGCTTTATCTTCGTCGGAAAGACCGTTATAGAAATCTGCATTCATGGATATGAAGGATGCCATCTGTGCGTGATTGGACATTGTGATATAGTCCTGAACTTCATAGAACTTCATTTCCTGAATAGCGTTCAGAGGCTGTTCGGTTCCTTCTACCGTCTTAAGCTGAAGGCCGGAGTAAGTTTCCGTAAATGCCATCGGTGTAGGGCTTGCGCCGAGTGCTTCATAGTTTGCAGCGATAATCGGGGATGCCATGATTCTCATCTTGAAGCCCTTGAAATCGCTCAGCGAGTGAAGCGGCTTGTTGCTTGTCCACTGCATATTGCCGAGGCTGAGCCAGTCATACGTGATCAGATTCTTTTCTTCGAAAAGCGTATCAAGGTATTTTGTTGCTTCACCCTGTGTCAATACTGCATTATTCACATCATCGTTATCTGAGAATACAAAGTTCAATGCCATTGCCTGAGTTGCAGGGAACATATCACCTACATCGCCTGCAGCAAACATTCCGAACTGAATACCGTTATTCATCAAAAGTTCAACCTGAGTTGCCGTATCTCCAAGCTGACCTACCGGATAAATTTCAACCGAAATGCGACCGTTTGATTTTTCGGAAATCAAGTCAGCAAAATGATGTGCGTAATTGTCGTACATTGTTCCGGTGGATTCTGTGTGAGCCAGTTTCCATACTTCGGTCTGCCCCTCTGTTTGAGAGTCATCATTGCCTCTGCATCCTGCGAAAACAAGCATTACAGCGATTAACGATACTGCAAGTAATAATAATTTCTTTTTCATGTCTTCATCCTTTCTCCTAGTCCTACAGACTCTGCATTAAAATAACCGATAGAATGTGATAATTTGCGGGAAGAAAATCAGTATTACCGATAATGCTATCATAATGAGCATGTATACCGGCAGTCCCTTTACTACCCTCATATATGGAACATCAAATGCAGCGCAGGCTGTAAAGATGTTGCATCCAAACGGCGGTGAGATCGCTCCGAGTATGCACTGAATCGTAATGATGATTCCGAGCCAGATCGGGTCGATTCCGGCCGCCATCGCCGGGCCGTAGAAAATCGGCGTTACTACAACTACCGCAATCAGCGGGTCGACGAACATTCCTGCGATGAAGAAGAAAATCGTTACCCAAAGCAGGATCGTCGTCATGGATGGGTTTGCACCCAAAACGCCTGTTGCAATCATCTGCGGCACATTCGCATATGTAAGCACGAGTGAGAAAATCTGTCCGCTTGCAAGCAGGATGAACAGCGTTGCCGTAACCGCACCTGTGGACAAAGCAATTTTGCCGAGGTCCTTAATCTTTACCGTGCGGTAAACAACCATTTCCAGCAAAGCCGCATATAATACGGAGATTGCCGCAGCCTCTGTCGGACTTGCCTTTCCTGTGTAAATGCTTCCTACAATGATAACCGGAAATCCCAGCGGAAGCAGCGCACGGAGCGTTGCCCGTCCTTTTTGCGCCCAGGTTGTCTTTTCGGAGCGTGGAAGCTTGTTCTTTCTCGCGCTCAAATATTGATAAATCGAAAATACTATGAAGAGCAGTATGCCCGGAGCGATGCCCGCAATGAACATTTCACCGACGGAAGCACCCGTTACTACGCTGTACATAATCATCGTTACGCTTGGCGGGATTAAAGCCGCAATGTTGGCTGCCGAGATAATCAGTCCGTCAACATTGGATTCTTTGTAGCCGGATTCCAGCATCATCGGACGCATGGTTTTGCCGATTGCTACTACCGTTGCCTGCGTGGAGCCTGAAATTGCACCGAACAGCGTACAGGTCCCTGCCATCGTTACGCCTAATCCTCCATAAATATGGCCGATGAAGGCCTTTACGAATTCAATCAGTCTTCTTGCCGTATGTCCTGCGCTCATGATGTCCGCCGCAAAGATGAAAAGCGGAATTGCCAGAAGAGCGAAGGAATCTACGCCCGACATGAGCTGCTGAATGATGGTCGTCGACTGCATACTATCAAGATATGCGAAGATAACAACTGTCGAACTCAGAATCATGCACATAAACATCGGAAATCCCAAAAGGAGACAAGCAAACATGATTCCAACCAATACTACAATCATTTTTTCTTTTCCTCCCTTCTGAAATCAGGCACATATGGATTTTCGAGCCCTAAATAAATTTCGTCGCTTTGCAGATTTTTAATAAATATCAGAATATACTGCAGCGTTGCAAACAGGAATCCGAAGGAAATTACCGCAACCACCAGATAGGTCGGCACCTGCAGGTTGATGGATACCTTGCCTATGAGTTTCAGCGTGGAGACATATTTAAAGGATATTCCCGTAAGTACGCCCATGGTAGCTGCCGTCACTCCTGAAATGATAAACGCGTCAATTTTCCGGAATTTTTTCGGTGCCATATCGAACAGCCCGAGCATATTGATATGTTTTCCTGTCGTTACCGCATAGCTCAGACCGATGAAGGTGATTGCGTAAATGCAGTATTGGCCGATTTCCTCGGTTGCATAGATGCCTTTGCTGAAGAATAGTCTTCCGAGTACATTTCCAATCAAAACAAGTGAAACGATCAATATTCCGGCTGCGATGATGACCTGCTCTACCTTAACTATGAAATTGTTAATCTTTAATACAGTCTTCATCTGTAAACCTACTTTCTTTTTCGTTCTCCTTATATAAGCCTTTTACTTTTATTTTTCAAACTTTTCGTAATAAGCTGCTGCAATGTAGTCCAAAACGAGGTTTGCGCATACATGGCTGGTCAGCTCTCTGTGATCTGTCATCGGATTTACTTCGACGAAGTCAACCACATCGACATAAGGTGCGAATGCCTTGATTAAGTCGGACAGCTGGAAGTGGTTCAATCCTGCTGGCTCCTGTCCTCCGGAGCCGAGCGCATATGCCATATCCAACGCGTCAATGTCAACGGTCATATAAACATAGTCTGTATTCTTTCTTACTTTTTCAATCGTACGTTTTGCGATTTCTTCTGCTCCGAGCTTGTATACATCTCTCGCTGTGAAAATGGTAAGACCGCTGTCCTTGATGAAGTGGTAGTGTTCCGGATAATTGTAGCCTCTCGGACCGATTTCCACGATGTTGTGCGCATCATATTTTTCCATTTCGGTCGCTCTTCTGATTTCGCTGGAGCCGGAGAATCTTCCCTGTACCGGGGAATCCACCTTGATGTCCAGGTGTGCGTCGAAGTCGATGATTCCGATTCTTCCGTCTGCCACATCATGCAGTGCCATAAAGCCTGCGTTTGTTACGGAATGATCACCTCCCAGCAAAATCGGCTTGTAGCCTTCCGCCATGACCTTCTTGATTTCTTCCGCCATATCTTTCAGACCTTGATAGTGCTCATAATGAACAATATTATCACAATTTCCGAAATCCTTAAAGTCAATTTTATTGTAGTCAACAAGTCTGTTGTTGTTTACATCGAAAAGAAATCCGTCCTCCATTCGGTTCATAATTCCCGACATTGCTTTTCGTATGCTGTCAGGCGCATATCTTGCACCTGGCCATCCTCTTCCGGCTTCTGTGTCGTAATTTAATCCTAAAAGTCCATATTTTAATTTTTCCATGATTTTTGTCCCTCCCGGAAATAAATTTTGATGCATCTTTTACCTGTAAATAAAGCAAGCATTATGCCAATATGTTCTCTCTGTTTTCCTTAATTACAAAACCCGTTGAAAACTCTAATCTTTCCTTGTTTTAGGTAAAAAAATAATGTATTTTAATGCAGACACTATGTGTATAGTTTTTTAACTTTTTGTATGATTTCTTTACAGTGCTAAACGGAAGCATCAATTTCTTTGCACAGCTCTGCAAGGAGCGCTTATCATTATGATGGAAGCATCGCTCGGCGATATTTCTTACATAAAAATGAAAACTTATCGTTTCGAAAGTGAGGGGATGCAAGATGCCACAGACTGACAGAGTTTTTAAAGAATTGTTTAACCAGTCTGACTCCATTCTAATTTGTGACGTACATGGAAAAGTTTTATATTATCAAGACTATAATGACCAAATCAACATGATTCGTGATGAAGATGCAATCGGTCGTTCAATTTTCGAGCTATATCCGTTCTTTACCCGCGACGATTTCACAACTTTCCGTGCAATTGATCAAAAAAAACCGATTCTAAACGAACTTCAGCTCTTTGAAGTGAACGGCACACCGAGGAAATCACTCAATTCCTCCTATCCGCTTATCAATGAGACGGGTGTTTTAGGCTGTATGACGCTTTCGGTAGAATTAACATCCAATTCACACCGTCAAAAAAAAATTCGCTTGCTGTCAAAATATAATTTTGACGATATTATCACGCAAAACAAGCATTTCAAAGAAAGCTTCGAAACCTTAAAACGAATTGCCTCCACCGATGCGAGTGTGCTAATCTACGGCGAAACAGGCACCGGAAAAGAATTGATCGCACACACGATCCACGCAAACAGCCCGCGACGAGGATTACCATTTTTAATTCAAAACTGCGCTGCAATCCCAGATAATCTGATGGAAAGTATTTTATTTGGTTCCAGTAAGGGTAGTTTTACAGGAGCAATCGACAAAGCAGGTCTATTCGAGGTTGCAGACGGCGGAACACTCTACCTCGATGAAGTCAACTCACTCTCCTTGGATTTACAAGGCAAGCTTCTGCGCGCATTAGAAAATAACAGTATTCGAAGAATCGGTGAAAATGAGGAACGAGAAGTTGATGTCAGAATCATTGCTTCTACAAATGAAAATCTAGCAAAGATGGTAAAGGAAAATCGGTTTCGCAAAGACCTTTTTTATCGTTTAAATGTTACTAACTACGCAATTCCGTCTTTACGCGAACGCACCGATGATATCCCATTATTGTGCAATCACTACATCAACTTATTTAATCAACGATTAAATCACCATATCATTGATCTTGATGATGAAGTTTTGGCATTCTTTCAATCTTATCCGTGGGATGGAAATGTTCGTGAACTGAAGAATGTTATAGAATATGGTTGTACGATAAAGCCGGAAGGTATGATTACCATTCATGACTTACCTGAGTACATGTTTAATCAAAGAACTCTTGAAAGTATCGTGTCAAAAGAGCAAGTTCTCACAAGCAAACAACTTGCCGTGGAAGCTCTAGTCAAACCCGGGACATCTTTAGATGCACAAATTTCGATTTTGGAAAAAGAGATTTTACGTGGTGCTGTTGCCCGCAACCGTTATAATATTTCCAAGACTGCTTCAGAATTAAAGATTTCTCGCCAAACGCTCTATGGAAAATTAAAAAAATACGATTTATTCTAAAACAAACCGTACCGCCGCCCAGTTGATCCGCTGATCAACCGGGCGGTGCAGCGATGCATGATGGGAGGAACAGAAGAAGTTTATTGATGATTCTCTGTATGTCTACCACGACTGGGATATTTTTAAAAAAGAGGAAGAACGATGTGACGCGGAGCATTGCCACGATCCATATCATCACAAGAAGTAGGGGTACTACTTTGGTTCTTTTAGATTACGAATTTTTTGAAGAAAAAGAAAGCACTTTAGCCGTATAGGACTACCGGATTTACCGGTGGTCTTTTTGTATAGGCAAAAAAGAGAATACAAGATTCCCGTAAGGAATTGTATTCTCTTTTTAATTATCATGTAGGAAATATCGCCGAGCGGTATTCCCGGAATCACGACAAAAGCACCTTGCGAAGCGGCGCTCATGGGCGAGCGCCACGTATGCATAGAAATCTCTGATTTCGTTATGTGCGCTTTTGTCCTATTTTAACAGTCCTCATCGGCGCGCATGGCTCGATGCTTCTATATAAAACGCTCCGCTATGCAGCTGCCGCGGCGCTTATCCGCGCTTTGCCGCAGGTGCATAAGGAATATAGCTTCCCAATCTTCCGTTTACGATTTCGTTGTTTCTTACCGCGACCTCTCCGTTCAGCAGCACGTAGGAAATTCCTTCCGGCGGCAGCGTCGGTTCTTCAAAGGTCGCCCGGTCGATAATCGTGTTTTCGTCGAAAATCACCAGATCCGCGTCATAGCCCTCCTTCACTTCGCCCTTATGCGTCAAATTCACGCGCTGTGCCGGAAGCAGCGTCATCTTCTTCAACGCCTCCATGAGGCTCATCACCTTGCGTTCTCTTACATAATAACCCAAAATCCTTGGGAAGGTTCCCGCGCCGCGCGGATGACCCGCCTGATCGACAAAACCGCAGTCACTGCCAACCATGACATAAGGCTGCTTGTATGCCATGTCGATTTCTTCTTCATTCATCACGAACGCGACAACATACATATCCGGATCTTCTTTGCGCAGTTTTTCAAACAGCTCCTTCGTGCAGCGCTGATTCTTGTACGGTCCTGCGGTAATCATCAGATCGCTGTAATCCCACTTGGAAAAGGACTCTTCATCAAAAACCGCCGTCCCGATTCCCGTACAGAACGCATGATAAGGGTAACAGTCCGACATGATGTCCACGCCCTCGGCTCTGGCTTTATCCAAAACATCCAGCGTTTCTCGCATGTAGCCGACCGCGCTGCAGCTTCCGATATGGGACATCTGCAC
>CAKQVC010000099.1 GCA_934277655.1 uncultured Clostridia bacterium | reverse complement strand
GCTCCGTATTGCTTGCACCGGCATCTTCATATGGCTTACGCAGGAGATCTGCACAAACAATTGAAGCTATCGTCTGATTGCAGAAAATAGCAGCAGATCCTATGCTCAGCATGATCATCACTGAAAATCTACCTAGCTTGCTGCAAGCCTGCCCCAGTTTTTCCTGCAGGGAAAGCAGCATTCCGGTTCCATTGAAAATCCCTGAATAGCTGCTGGATATGAGCAATATCACAACGATTTCAAGCATAGACACCAGTCCTCCTCCATTGAGGATTGCCCCCAGTCCATTTCCAGAAGCGTGATAACCTACAATGCAGATTTTCAAAATTTCAGCAAAAGGCACTCCCTGAACAAGCCATGCGACCAGAATTCCGCTTCCGATACTAATGCCCATCGATATCAGCACACTGACTTTCATCAAAGGAAGAATCAGCATAAAAACAGCTGGCACAAATGACCAGATCGACAGATTAAATTCATCCTGAAATGCCTGCATTAAATCAGAATCCACATGACTGATTGGATTCCGTAAAGAAAAGAAAACATAGACACCCAGTGCGATCACAAAGGCTGTAAACGAGGTTTTTACCATTTCCTTTACATTATCATATATCTTCGTATCTGTAATTCCTGCTACCAACGTTGCACTGGAAGATACCGGGGAACATCGATCTCCAAAATAAACGCCACTCATCAATACACCTGCAGTCAAAACCGGATCTACCCCACCGCTTCTAGCCAGAGCCATAAAGATAACACCTACCGTACCGGACACGCCAAATGATGTTCCCAGTGCATAACTGAGCAAACATGAAAGTAAAAAAGCAATTACTAAAAACCATGATGGACTGATAAGCTTCATCCCATAGTATACGAAGATTGTGATCGTTCCGGACACTCTCCACGATGCAGTCACAAAGCCGATAACTGCCATCACTTCAACGACAATTAAAGAGTCTTTCGCACCTTCCAGTCCCATTTTTGCAAGACTTTGAACGGAATGTCCCTTCCGTTTTCCAACAATGATAAATGCCACAAGCCCCGCCAGCAACGCAATGATCATGGAAAAATCAAAAACAATTGCAGAAACCATGACAGCTATAAAAAAAGCAAATGCAAGCATTAAATCCATTTAAATTCTTTAACCCTTTCTGTCACATTTTCAGCGCCAAACACAGCAGACCCTGCTACTGCAATTTCCACACCTGCATCCATGACAGTTTTCACGTTATCTAAAGTTATACCACCATCGATTTCAATCAGGAAATGCAGCTTTTTTTCTCTTTTCAGATCAGCCAGCTGTCTGACTTTTTCAAGAGCTGAGGGAATAAATTTCTGTCCTCCGAATCCAGGATTCACGGACATTACCAGCACCAGATCTATATCTTCAAGAATACATTCCAATGAGCTTACCGGTGTTGCCGGATTAATCGAAACTCCTGCCTTAATGCCATGTGACTTGATATTCTGGATTGTCCGGTGCAGATGTCGAGATGCTTCCTGATGTACCGTGATAAACTCTGTCTGCGGTGTCACGAAATCAGCAATATACTGATCGGGATTTTCAATCATGAGATGGACATCATATGGAAGTTCCGTCTTTCCGTTCATAGCTTTCATTACCGGCGCACCGAAGCTGATATTCGGTACAAAATGGCCATCCATCACATCTACATGGATGTAGTCCGCTCCTCCTTCTTCGATTTTTCTGATGTCATCCAACAGATTTCCGAAATCTGCTGATAAAATAGATGGTGCTAGTTTTAACATTTCTTCTCCTGTCTCTTATTTATTTTCATTCTGACAGACCGGGCAGGATAAAATCCTGCCCGGTTCTGCTGCAATTTCTGACTTTACTTGTTTCTTTGATATTTTTCAATATTTCTTTTTACTTCGTATTTCCTCGATATTAGCCTCGTAGGACTGATACCTGCGTTTATGTATCCTGCCATCCCGGACGGCCTCTCGAACTGCACAGCCCGGTTCTTTTATGTGGCGGCAGTTATCATATCTGCATCCACCACGATACGTCTCAATTTCCGGATAATACTCCTGCAGCGTATCTTCATCTGCCTCCAAAATCTCAAAAGAAGTAAATCCCGGTGTGTCAAAGACGCTTCCTCCCCCTTCTACATCGAAAATTTCAACGTGTCTGGTTGTATGTTTTCCTCTCTTGGTTTTCTGGCTGATCTCCCCGGTTTCCATATTGGCATGTGGAATCATGGTGTTCAGGATTGTAGATTTTCCAACTCCTGACGGACCTGCAAGTGCCGCATGACACCCGGAAATCATCTTTTCAAGTACATCGATTCCCTCACCAGTCTTACCGCTGACACAGACAACCGGATAGGTATTTTCATAAATAGCCTTCATATCCGCCAGTTCTGTTTCGTCTGCCGCATCACATTTATTGATGCAGATAACCGCTTCCACATTGTTCATTTCAGCCATAACCAGAAACTTATCGATTAACGCATAATTCGGTTTGGGCCGGCTTGCTGCAAATACAACAACAAATATATCTACATTTACAATCGGGGGACGGATAAACTGATTTTTGCGCGGATAAATCGATTGTATGATGGCTTTTTTTTCTATTTCATCAATAATCTCAATCTCAACATAGTCTCCGACAGCGAGGGTAATTCCATCTTTTTTTAAAATCCCCCGGCCCTTCGCCTCAATCAGCCCCTGATCTGTCTGGACATAATAAAATCCACCGATTCCCTTTTTTATGAATCCTTCCATAAATGCTGCTCCAATTACTCGATGTCTTCTTCCGGTGTCTGTGCATCATCGCTGGATGTAGCATCATCTCCGCCGGACAGATCTTCGTCTGCATCGCTTCCACTGTTGTCCGGCTGAACGCCCTTGCTGACTTTATAGGTAACTTCCGTTCCTTCTTCCAGTTCTGTCTCGGAAGGATAGGACTGCCAGAACACCAGGTTCTGTGCAGTTTCAGAAGTTTCTTCAAAAGTCGGTACCCCTGCTTTCAAACCGGCTTCCGAAAGAAGCGCGTTAGCTTCATCCGGTGTCTTTCCGATCAGATTTGGCATTTTCGTCATTACCTTCCCTTTGCCATCACTGACTTCCACTTCTATCTGCGTACCTTTTTCACAGGTGGTTCCTGCTGCAATCGACTGCTTGGTAACCGTATTTTTCGGCATACTGCTGGTAACTTCACGCACCAGAGAAATACTGAAACCATAGGATTCCAGCTCCGATCTTGCTGCATCAAGGTCTTTCCCGACAATCCTTGGCATTACACCGTCTTTTTTTCCTTTACTGATATAGATCGTAATAACTTTGCCTTCTGAAACCTTGGTTCCTTCTTCCGGATTTTGGGAAGTGACTTTTCCCTCTTCTTGATCCGGGCTGTAAACATCTTCGCCCCGCTCTACTTTCAAGTTGGCTTCTGCTGCTGCCTCTTCGGCTTCTTCAAAGGTCTTTCCTGTAAAGTCCGGGACTTCTACTTCCTTGCTTCCGCCGAACCATCCCATTACAAAGCCTAAAACAATGATTCCGATGATTGCAACTGCCGCAACTGCCGCAATGATGAATTTTGTTGTTTTCTTATCCGTGTCGTCAGAACTGGAAGTTCCAGAACCTCTGCCGCTCTTTGAACCTTTGCCGGAAGATTTTGCACCATGTGTCTTCTTTTCTTCTGCCTCCAGTTCCTGTCGGTAAAGTTCTTGTTTGTATAGTTCTTCCACATTACCAGGAGCAGCTACTGTTTCTTCCGTCGGAAACGCTTTTTTCCCCATGACGTTAGTAATATATTCAATGTTATCCAGATCTTCAATCATTTCATCCGCTGACTTATAGCGGTTGCTCTGATACTTGTCCGTAGCCTTCATCACAATCTTTTCCAGCTGAGGTGGAATGCCTGGAACCTGTTCCGTAATAGATGGGATCGGCTCATTGATGTGCATCAGTGCGATAGAAATCGGGTTATCTCCATCAAAAGGCACCTTGCCGGTCAGCATTTCGTACATAACAATGCCCAGCGAATAAATATCCGAACGCTCATCCACATAAGCGCCCCTTGCCTGTTCCGGCGAAAAATAATGAACAGATCCCATGACCTTGTTATTGCCGCCGACGATGGTAGCAGCACTGACAGCCTTGGCTATACCGAAGTCTGCAAGTTTTGCCACGCCTGTATTTGTGATCAGAATATTGTGAGGCTTGATATCCCTATGTATAATCTGATTTTTATGAGCCAGACTGAGTGCTGAAGCAACTTGTTTGGTAATGCTGATTGCTTCTTTATAATCCAGACGGCCCTTTTCTTCGATATATTGGCTGAGTGTCTTCCCCTCGATCAACTCCATAACAATGAAATGAATATTTCCTTCCTTACCAACATCATAGACGCTTACGATATTGGGATGTGACAGCCCTGCCGCTGCCTGAGATTCCCTTTTAAAATTTTCGATAAATTGTTCATCTTTCGTAAATTCCGGTCTCAGGATTTTAATGGCAACATAGCGGTTCAGCAGCCTGCATCTTGCCTTATATACGATGGCCATTCCGCCTTCACCGATTTTTTCAATTAGTTCATACCTGCCGGCCAATAATCTATTGCTCATCAATATCCTCCTTTGTTACTTTTAAACTGATAACGGTAATATTGTCATGTCCTCCATTACTGTTGGCCCTGTTGATCAGTTCTGCACTGACATCTGTCATGGATGCCCCACTGCTTAAGACTTCGATGATTTCTGCGTCTCCAACTTCATCATAAAGCCCGTCTGTACAGATGATATAAATGTCGTCTTCCATCGCTTCAACCTGGAAAAAATCAGGCTCTACAATGTTCTCAGCCCCCAGTGCCTTGGTAATTACATTTTTACGCGTGTCAAGTTCAGCCTCTTCCCTGGAAAGAAGCCCTGCCTTTACCAGTGTATTAACATATGTATGATCTTCCGTCAGCTGCATCAGATGACCACTGCGCAAAAGATATACTCTGCTGTCTCCCACGTTAGTAATAAATATTTTCCCATCATAGGCATAGACGATAATGACTGTCGTTGCCATACCGCTGTTTTCTTCATAGGTATTTGCCATGACGAAAATCTTCCGATTTGCCTCATCCAGACATTTCTGCAGATAATCTACAATTTCATATTTGTCATGAATGCCTGCAATAGGATGTTTCATTATATAATTGGCAATCTCACTTACTGCAGTCCTGCTGGCTATCTCGCCAGCATTCCCACCGCCGACGCCGTCCGCCACTACATAAACTTTATCCGGGAGTAATACGAAACAAGCATCTTCATTATTGCTTCGCCGCATTCCCTTATCGGACTTAAAACCGACCTGCATAAGGCTTCTCCTTTCTACATAAACATCTAACTCTGCTTTATCATAATAGCATCCTTGATTGCTCTATTTATTTAATATCATTTACTTTTACTTTTTTCATTCTGCAGATAAAAAATCCATCTGTCTCATCACAAGGCAGGAGCTGTCTGTGAAAGATTTCCTGAAACTCGGGATGCCCTGCAAGAAAGTGTTCTGTCTGTTTTTCATTTTCATCAGGATTGATTGTGCAGGTGCTGTACACCAGAATGCCGCCCGGTTTCACATAACCTGCCGCTGCCTGAAGGATTTTCCGCTGTCTTTCGATCAGTTCCGGAAGCTCTTCACATCCCTTGTACTTAATCTCCGGCTTACGCTTAAGAACTCCCAATCCAGAGCACGGCACATCCGCAAGCACGAAATCAGCTGTTTCTGTAAATTCACATACAGGCTGCGTGCTGTCCTGGCATCGGGTTTGTATAATGTCAATCCCCCTGCCAGCTGCCTGTTTTTTGATCAATTCCAACTTATGCTCATACAGATCCATCGCTATAATACTTCCGCTGTTTTCCATCCGCTCTGCCATAGCAAAGGTTTTCCCACCAGGTGCAGCACAAACGTCAATGACCGTACTGTTTTTTTCTGCTCCGACTGCATCAGCTGCCATCACAGATGCCTGATCCTGCACTGCAAAATACCCCTCACGGTAAAGTTCTGTCTCAAGCAAGTTGCTTCCCTCAGCAAACAGCACCCGATCCGTTTCCGATCCTTTTTTTACAAAATAACTAGCTTTTTCTAATTTCTCAGCTAGATCATCCCTGCTTATTTTCAGGATATTTGTCCTCAAAGATAGCTGAGGTGTCTCATTGGAACTTGCCATGAGACGTTCAGCAGTTTTTTCTCCGTAAGCATCGATCCAAAGTTTTACAATCCATGGTGCAATAGAATACCGAACAGAATAATATGAAATTGGCTCTTCCTCTTTAGACGGAAGAGCAATTTCTTCCTGTTTCTTCAAAAACCCACGCAAGACACCATTGATAAATCCCTGGCGTCCTCTTGCAAAAATTTTTGCCATGTTTACAGTTTCATTTACGGCTGCATATGCCGGAACTGAATTCATATATTTTATCTGATAAATTCCCATCCGAAGTAATGTCAGATCTTGCTTTTTCAGTTTTTTTACACCTTTAGCAACCAGAGAATCCAGATAATAGTCTAACAATATCTTATTTTTCAAGACACCATAAACAAGTTCCCTGATAAACCCCTGATTCTTCGGCTTATTTTTCTCCATATATTGATTCAGTGCCAGATTTGAGTAAGCCTGGTTCTTTTCAATATCCATAAGGACTTCATAAGCCGTCTTTCTATCTAAGTCCATCAGTCTCTGTTTCCTCTCATGGCAAGCATACGAAGCAGATTGGCTACCGCAGTTGCTACTGCCGCAACATAAGTCATGGCCGCCGCCCTTAAAACTTTTTTCGCTCCTCTTTCTTCTTCGTCGTCAATGATTCCTATCTCTTCCATGTTCTGCAGTGCTCTGCTGCTGGCATTAAATTCCACCGGAAGCGTTACTGTATGAAACAGAATAACTGCGATCATCGCAATCACACCAATCGTAAACAGGGTATCTCCCAGATAACTTCCGTTTCCTAAAAGTACAATCCCGATAATAGCCAGCGGCCAGCTCAGATTTGATGCCAGATTAACTGCCGGCACAATCGCATTTCTCACTTTCAGCGGTACATAATTATGTGCGTGCTGGATCGCATGACCCGCTTCGTGACAGGCAACACTGACTGCTGCAATCGAGTTTACATCACATACAGTATCGGATAATCTCAACACTCTGCTTCTCGGATCGTAATGATCAGTAAGACTCCCCCTTAC
>CAKQVC010000098.1 GCA_934277655.1 uncultured Clostridia bacterium | reverse complement strand
GTCATGTAATGGTCGTGTCGCCAATACCTGCAACCTTTCAGAAGACTGGGTTGGCTATGCAACCAGATATGGCGATGGAGCAGGAGATTTCAGCCCTCTCAGCAAACTGACCGTTCAGGAAGTCAAAGCGGTCGGCCGTGAACTGGGGCTTCCGTCCATGTTCGTTGACAAAACTCCGATTGACGGGCTTCAGCCAAAGACAGATGAGGAAAATCTAGGTTTTACCTACGCTGTGCTTGATCGCTATATCCGCACTGGCCAGATTGATGATGAAGAAACGAAAAAGCGTATTGATCATCTCCATGCGATCAATCAGTTCAAACTAAAATATATGGACTGCTTCGAATATGTGCCGCAGGAATAAGCAATTCTTTTAACCATCATCTTCTTGCAAGAACTTGTTAAGCTGATCCACACACCGAAAGCATGTATTGCATATCAAAAGCGCCACAGGCGGATACTCACATGAGCTTCCGCTGTGACGCTTTTCTTATTTTCATTCTTTATGTCGCGTTATATCTCGCAATTATATAGGAAAGTACAATTCCATCTACCTTGCCCTGTCGCCGCAATTCTGCTGTACTTCCGCTGCACTTTATCGTAATTACCCAGGGTGGCACTGTCTATCGCTGCTTTACGCTTCTTCCAGCATGACAGAAGCCTTAAACAGATCTCCGTCAATGCTGATCTCAAAAATACCATCCATCAGCGTAGTCAGATCTTTTGCGATTGCAAGTCCTAAACCGCTGCCTTCAGTATTTCTTGATTCATCACCTCGTTTAAACCGTTCCGTCAGTTCATCTGCCGAAATGTTCAGCTTATCACGAGAGATATTTTTTATCTCCATCAAAATGAAAGACTTCGCTTTTTGATCTTCGCCATTAGTCTCTTTGTTTTGTGTGCCTTGTGTTCTCTGGGTACTGTAAACTGCAGACATCTCTGCTGTTTCGTAAGCTCCGGAACTGCGGCTTACCCCCGGACGGCGGATGTCCACATAGACTCTGCTGTTTTCCAAGGCGTATTTGCTGATGTTACCCAGCAGATTTTCAATAACCCGCCATAAAAGCTGTCCGTCTGCACGAACCGAAGGTCCGACTCCGTTTTCATTCTCGCATCCATTGCTTACGATCACCTCCAGCCCATGGTTTTCCAGTTTACTGCTCATTTCCCCAAGGCTCTGGCTTACCAGCGATCCGAGATCAATAGTTTCCATGTTGACCGGAATTGCCCCGCTGGAAGCTTTCGCTGCTTCAAAAAGATTTTCTGTCAAGACACGCAGCCGCTGTGTTTTCTCGTCCAGGATCTGCAGATACTCCGGTGCGTTCGGACTGTCCAGTCCCTCTTTTTTTATCAGATCAATATAGGAAACCATGGATGTCAGCGGCGTTTTCAGATCATGCGAGACATTCGAGATTAATTCCGTCTTCATTCTCTGGTTTTTCAGCTCGTTCTTTACTGCAATATTGGACGCCTGTGAAATTTCATTAATATCGGCAGCCAGACGGTCCAGTTCGCCCCGCACCCCTTTATGATCTTCTGACACCGGGATCTGATAAGTCAGATTTCCGTTCTTCACTTCCTGCACACCATCACGGATATTCATGTATTTTTTTACTGTTTTCGGCACGAATACCAAGATCAGGACTAAAACGACCGGCAGCCCCGCACCCGTTGCACTTAAAAACGCAGCAAGAATGAAAACGCACAGGATTTTCAGCATCGTATTGTCACTGTTCTTGATCCCCCTGTAGATCCACAGCCACGTTCCGCCCAGAAGCGAATATTCCCAGAACATTTTAGCCTTCAGCTTCTTTACGAGCGATAAGTAGGACGCTATACATACGATCACGCAGATTGTCATGACCACAGTCATCAGAGCGATCATAAACCCAAACGGGATCGTATCATCGTAAGCGGTCCAGCCTGCAGAACTTTTAAAAATGCCAAACCAGTTTTTTGCTGCCCAGATTTCATACAACGGATAGGCACATAAAAAAGCACATACACCGATGCCAACCAGAACTGCAATATGAATCTCCGACCAGATCTTGTCAAACCAGTTCATATGGATTTTTCCATTTTCCCTACGTCCAATGCATCCTGCATAAACCGTTGCCGTAACAATGCAAATGACAAACAAAGCTGCACACAGCAGCATGGCAATTCCCATGCCGTTGATAAAAGTTTCTACCTGCGAAGATTCAAACTTGCCGCTAAACACTGTCTCCCAGTGCTGAAAGGTTCCCGTTTCATCATAGTACCCGGAATCCGCATCATTGAGTACACGCAGCATGGAAGCTACCATGCTTCCGCCGATCAGAACCACATCACATAAAATCACTGCCATCACGCAGCTGATGCGGTACAGGCTCTGTGTCCATCCCGGCTGTCCGGCCTTCAAACTTTCTTCTGGCAGTTCCTCTTGTTTAGATTGTTTAGATCTTTTCAATTTTATATCCAATTCCCCACACCACCTTTAAATATTTCGGATTTTTCGGGTCAATCTCAATTTTTTCTCTGATCCGCCGGATATGCACTGCTACTGTATTTTCCGGGTTATATGCCGGTTCGTTCCATACCTGCTCGTAAATCTGCTCAATACTGAAAACCCTGCCGGCATTTTCCGTCAGATATCTCAAAATACCAAACTCAATCGGTGTTACCGCAATCGTCTCACCATCCACCGTTACCGTCTTTTGCTCATCATCTACGACCAACCCCCCTGTGGAGTAAACCCCTTCTTTTTTCTGCGGCTGACCAGCAATGCTTCCCAGATTTACATAACGCCTGAGCTGCGATTTTACCCTGGCAATCAGTTCTAAAGGATTAAAAGGTTTCGTTACATAGTCATCAGCACCCACATTCAGACCCGTTATCTTGTCGTAGTCCTCTGACTTTGCAGAAAGCATGATGATCGGAATATTTTTCTCACTCCGGATCCGCATCGTTGCCTGCACCCCGTCCATCTTTGGCATCATGATGTCCATGATGATCAGATGAAGCTCCTCTCTCTTCACGATTTCCAGCGCTTCCAGCCCATCATAAGCTTTAAACACGTTGTACCCCTCATTGTGAAGATAGATTTCAATAGCTCCTGCAATCTCCTTATCATCATCACACACCAGGATCTTGATCTGATCCGGCGTCACTTTTTCTCTGTTTCCGTAAGAATCGGTTCCTGTCATTTCTGCTTCCTTCCTTGGCAGCGTCTTAGCTCGGCCGCGCCCGTCCGCTGCCATCCTTATGTTACAATCATACTGCCCTATTATTACAAACTAACACATGAATTTCTTACGAAATTTTTACGATTATTTTCCCGCAAAATGTAGTTTTCTGCCCTTTTTATGTTTCGCAAAAGTTTGTCGCATACGATTCATGTCTTGTATTTTTGTTTTCTTTTTGCTATAATTGTATCATATTTGCCTTATAGAGTCGAGGGGAACCGGCAAACCACTGAAACTCTGTTTTAAAAACAGATTAAACTTTTTTTAAATTAATGTAACCTTTTCGGGGGTAAATTTGAGTTATTAATATAAGGAGGACTACGGATGAGTGATACTTTTGTTCAAGACGAAAGTATTGAGACGATAATCCAGCGTTATAAAAGCACGGTTTACGGCGTTGCACTGTCATACACAAACAACCGCTCCGATGCAGATGACATTTTCCAGGAGGTTTTTCTGATCTATTTTAAAGTGAAACCGCAGTTTAATGACGAAGAGCATCGAAAAGCATGGTTGATTCGAACAACAATTAACTGTTCGCTTCGTGTTGTAGACAGCACATATCGAAAAAGAACCGTTCCGATGGACGAGATGGAAGAAGGCTCATTTCAGTTTGAAAGTAAGGAAGAGAATGCAGTTTACTTAGCCCTGCGCGAACTTCCCGAAAAATACAGAACCGTTCTCCAGCTTTTCTATTTCGAGGACATGTCCATTGAAAGAATCAGCCACGTTTTAAATATAAAACCGGGCACTGTAAAAGTTCAATTGATGCGTGGCCGCGAACTGATGAAAACAAAACTCCGGGAGGTAGAGCAATGATGACTGATGACATCATTCGCAGCATGAAAGACCAGATGGTCCCGTCGGACGATGTGGTATCTGATCTGCTTGCGAAAATATCAGCTTTGGAAGCTTCTTCCCCTGACACAACGGCAGATGACAGCTCGATACTTTCTTTTGACAGTGCAAGATTTGATTCTGAAATTGAATCAGCCGCACTGGCAGAGATTTCAGCAAGCCGTTCTTCTGCAAAGGCTAAGAAGCATACAACTAAATCAATATGGTTTTACAGCACAGTAGCGGCTGCCAGCATTATTTTGTTAGTTTCTTCTGTCGCACTCTTTAACGACAGCACGAATCCGGGTGATCTTGCTACAAATCTTGTCCCGAACATCGTAACTTCCGATGAAGATACGAATCTTCCGGTAACAGATGACAGCAATCCCACCCAGACAGATAACTCTGCCGGAGATAAAAAAGACTCGAAGGCAGAAAGTTTTCTGCAGAAGCTTTTCGGTAAAGACGATAAACAAGAATCAGACTCCGACAAAACAGATTCCGATGCAGTAAACAAAAACAGCGATAAAGAGAATTCTGGCAATTCCAATTCGGCGGACACGAAGAAACCTGCAGTTACAGATAATACCGGAAACAATGGTAACCATACTTCCGACAGTAACTCGTCCGGCGATAATAAAAACGATAATGTGAACACGGTAGCGCCTCCAAATCCTGATAACGAGGATGGGAACTACGTTGTCGATGACGACAAAGTAACTCCGGGTGCATCAGGTATCGACGATATCAGTTTTAATCGTGAAATTCTGGCAGACAACTCTGTAGCAACGATAAAAGTTCTCGGTTCCAATTACGTAGTGGAGCAATCTACTACATCAGCAGAAACCACCAGTGCGATCAAATCCATTTCACTGGACTTATCCGAAACATCTGTAACAAACGCAGCCACCGTAAAGGCTACAGTCAAGAATGTTGCCAATGTTTCTCCTGATTTAATCGTTGCTGTTGATGTTGACGGATTTAAACAGACACTGTTATATACAAACAAAGATTATGCCCCGGATAACCTGGGACAATTCATTGCGGATGCAGGTCTTTCTTCCCACACTGGTTTTTCGAAGTCTGCATTCTGTAAAGGAGAAAGCATCGGCTATTCTTCTTATCGGAAAGTAACGGTCAGCAACATCAAGTCGCTTGTTTCCAGTTACATTTTCGCAGAAGAAAGTGCCTTACCGGCAAGCTTCAGTTCTTATAAGAGCGGCACCGTTCACGTAACATTTACATCCAACTCCAATCCAACTGGATCGGCAATTAATTTCGGTGTAAGCAACAACGGTTACCTGTATGTAAAGATGGCTTCCGGTAAATCATTCACATTCCATATTGGCGAGAGTAGTGCTTCATCCTTCATTAACAGTGTGACAGGTAAGTAGCTTTCAAGTTTTCTGAATGAAAACGAAATAGAAAATACAATCAAAAAGACTTCACAGGATTTCCTGCCCCATCAGAAACTCCGTGAAGTCTTTTTTTATTCATAACAAGCCCGAAAAGCAGGCTTCATTTCTTCTATCTGCCTCCGCATAAGTCCACATCCAGATGCCAAATCCATCCAGTTCTCCCGGACTTCTTTTAAAATATATCCCGCATAGTTTTCTGCATCGATCTCGTTAATCCCAAATTTCACTGCAACATCAACAGCAAGATCTATATCAATGCGATTGTCCTCATCATCCACGTTTAATGATAGTTCGTCACCATATGGCACCGGGTTAACATCATATAACGGTGAAAGTACCCAACCACTTTTCGTCAAGATAAATGCGTGATTTCGAAGGTGATCGTCCGTGTTGGTTACTGCCATATTAAAAACAATTCGCCTCCAAAGTTCGAGAAGGTCCTTCTTGGGCTGGGCGCCATGTGACTTAATAAAATCCACAATATCCAGATAGCTGCTACCTTCTGCGGCGGATGCTCCATCTGTTTTTCCGAGAAGTGTCATTGCTGACGCAAAATGGATTCGTTTTTGCCCAATTCTGTCAAATCGCAGGACTAAAAAAGTACTCCCCAGAGAAGAGAACTTTTCAAGTTTAGCTCCCGGAACGTTTAATCCACATATTGCTGCAAGATCATGTACTACCTTCTCCCATGCACCCGTGTCATTCTCATCATTCTTTGATGGAAATTTTGCAATCCAAAGGCGATTTCTCGTATCCACAACCGTTGCTTTCGGTCTCGCACCGCCAAGCGATGACCCTGGTTTGATAAGCTGATTCAACCACTTCTCTGAGGAACTTTTCTCATCGCTTTCAAATTTTCTTGCGGCCTCTTCCAACGTTCTCAAGTTAGCCCAAGGTGGTACAGCAGTTTCTTTATCGTCTGATAAGAATTGCCCCTCCGGACTTCTTTTAAAACGGATACCGCCCATTCTAGTTTCATCATAAACACCTAAGAGATAATCGCTGTCATATAATTTGCGAGGTTTTCGTCCTTCTCTATCTGCCAGAATACGTTCCCTTTTCTTCATAAGTATGCGTCCCCACCGGTCAGGTGAAGAATCTGCAAACAATCCGAAGATTTTCTTTCCGGACGGATACTGTCTTCCGGGATATGGCATAAGTTCCGGATCCAAAGAAATCATCAGCCCCGTCTTTTTCAGCCAATCGCGATTATATTCGAAAGAATACGTTTCTCCTCCTTTGATTACGTTGACATATAATTTCCCCATAGGAAAAGGTTCGTTAAAGTCAAAATCGTCATAAACATAAATTATCTTCTGGCTTTCTGTCATTCCTTGTTCCTCCTTGGTGCTCGCTTTTTCGTAATTAAATTAAGATCCTGCAGCTGCCTTCCCATTTCATCATCTTTTGCAACTGACAAAAGATCTTTGTCAAGGTTATTTAATGCGTGCAAAACAGCTGCATAAATGCCAATGGCAACGGACGGCTCTCCTTTTTCAACCTTCCATAAAGAAGCACGGCTGATACCCGCGCGTTCTGCTACCAATTCCGCGGATAGCTGTCTTCTAAGTCGTGCCAGTTTTATCTGTTCACCCATTGTCATTAATATTTCTTCCGTTCCAGGTAATATATTATACGCAGCCTTCTTCATTTCTATCCTACCTCCTCCTATAATCACAGGAATCTTCTTATAACATATACTATTATATACACTAAACCAATTAATGTCAATAATAGAAAGCAATATATCCAAAAAAGACTTCACAGGATTTCCTGCCCCATCAGAAACTCCGTGAAGTCTTTTTTTATTCTGATCATATGTTATGC
>CAKQVC010000097.1 GCA_934277655.1 uncultured Clostridia bacterium | reverse complement strand
GTTATCATCCTTCGTGCCATCCGTTTTTTCGGTCGCCTGTGTATCTTTCTTTGTCGTACCCGTCTTTTCGTTGGAAAGCTGTTTGTTGTTTCTTGCTGCCGTAATCCGGCCTGCAATCTCATTGCTCATTGCTGTTACCGCAGCAGATGGTGTATAGTCCGTCTGTCCAAACACGTCCTGATGAAGCTCGGTCGTATTCTTTGCCAGTCCGTTCGGGAAGACATAAGACACTTTGTTGAGCGTGCCGGTTGTCCATTCGAACGGCCAGCCACTTCCGGAAGAAATGTTATAGCTTGGAAGACGGATTCCCAGTGCTAGAATGTCGTTCATAGAAAGATTTGTCTGTACCTGCGGAACCATCATTTCAATCAGATCTTTTACCTGACTGAAAGACATGGTCTTTACTTTCTTAAATACCAGTTCCACAACAGTACGCATTCTTTCTGTACGCTTAAAGTCATCGCCGACACCCTTTCGGATCCTTCCGTAGGAAACAGCCTGCACACCTTCCAATGTCTGCGTTCCTGCAGATGTCACAAGGTTGTACTTTTTCTTTCCGATGTTCTTTGCAGTCTGCTTCGTGTATTTGTTCAGCTGATTGATTTCATAGTCCTGCACATCGACGGTAATGCCGCCGACTGCATCGACCAGATCCGCAACTGCCTTAAAGTTTACGATAGCATAATTGCTCAAATTCAGATCCATCGCCTGATTCAGCGATTTCATCGTCATTTCCGGTCCACCGTAAGAACATGCATGGGTAATTTTATCGTAAGTAGATGTATCGCCTATCTTTAAATAAGTGTCTCTGTAAACAGATGTCAATGTAACATCATTGGTTTCTTTATTAATGCTGGCAATCATGATAAGGTCGCTTCGCGTCCCTTTTATATCGTCCATATTGCGGCTGTCCACCCCAAGCAACAGAATATTGATATATCCATCCACATCTACCAGAGAAAGATCATAGTTTTCTGGTGATTTTTCATGCATCGTATCGACCAGTCCATGGAAATAATTCCATACCACGGCTCCTACAATACTGACCGCCAGAAGAACGATAATCAGTACAAGACAGAGCACTTTCTGCCACGACTTCATTGCCTTGATTCGTTCTTTTAAGCTTCTTTTCTGTTTTTTCCCTGAAAATATGGGCTGCTCACTTTTCTGCTTTCTCTCATGTCTGCTCATTGTTCAAAAATCCCTTTGCCTTTCTTCTTTTTCTTTGCCTGACCTGCTTCAACTGTCTGGTTATAGAAATCAATTGCTTCATCTATGGTGCTGTCAAAGAGCAGTTTCCCCTGTTTGAGAACCATTCCTCTTTTACAGAAAGATTGGGCTACCTTTGTAGAGTGGGTAACAAACAAAAATGTCACATTTTCCTCGCCAACGATCTGATTGATCTTATCGGTACACTTTTTTTTGAATTCACTGTCACCCACGCTGAGTGCCTCATCGACAATCAGTATCTCCGGTTTAATGCTCACATTGATCGCAAACCCAAGCCGGGCCTTCATTCCGCTGGAATAGGTCCTTACCGGCTGGTCAATGTAGTCATTCAGATCCGCAAAATCTACAATCTCAGGTTCCAGCTGTCGGATTTCATTGTCGGAAAGTCCGAATAACTGTCCTCTGAAATAAATATTTTCTCTTCCGGTAAATTCAGGGTCAAACCCTGCCGTCAGCTCAAGGAGTGCGCTGACTCTGCCATCTACAATAATTTCCCCCTCTGTAGGATAGGCTACCCCGGTTATCAGTTTTAAAATCGTGGACTTTCCTGCACCGTTTTTTCCAAACAGTGCAACCGATTCTCCTTTTTCTATTTTAAAGGAAAGATCGTTGACCGCCACTTTTTTCTTATATTTCGCATTCTTGCTGAAAATAGATTTAAATCGCTGCCTGTCGCTTTTGAACAGCTTGTATATTTTCGTCACATGCTTAAATTCAATTACTGTGTTGCTCATATTCATTCCCCTTACAGTACATCCGGTATTTCTTTCTTCAGCTTTTTATATGCCCATACTGCAAGCATTGTCATAATCAGCAGGACTATGCAATAGTTCGCCAGCTGCTGTCCATCTTCCCAGAACCATACCTGCTTGATCAAAGCATTCCGGTATCCGTTTACAACGATCGTAACCGGGTTAAACAGCAGAATATTCCTGATCACCGCATTATCAATGCCGCTTGCATCATAAAGAATGCCGGACATCCAAAAAAGTGCTGTAACCAAAGACTTTACCAGATTGAGGAAGTCTCTGCTGATAGCCGAAAGAAGTCCCGAAAACAGACCCCATACGGTAAAGAACACAAACATCATCAACATATACAATGGCAGCTGCAGATAATACACCGTCGGCATGTAGCCAAATCCAATGTAGATAGCGATCATGATCACAAGCAGCCCCAGATGCGTTGCCAGGCAAGCCATGCTGACAAAAGTCGGAATCGTGGATATTGGGAATTTGATCTTTGTTACCAGATATTTATACCGCCGGATGGAATTTGCTCCACCAGTCAACATATCTCTCATGTAGAACCACGGTATCATTCCTGCGATCAGCCACAGGAAGAATGGATAACCGTCTACGTCGCCACCTTTTCTGAGCCCGGTTGTGAATGCAAACCAGAATACAAAGATCAGAATCGTTGGTTTGATCAACACCCACGCCCACCCCAGTACAGCACCGCTGTACGTTTTTTTCAAATCCGCCTGTGCCAGCTTCAGCAGCTGCTTGCGATACTGAATGTGGTCCATGATTATTTCTTTTAATGCATTCAAAAGTTTCTACCTCTGCTCCCTCTTCGGCAGATGTATAAGAGTCTTGTTCGGCTCCACATCATAACCGTAGAAATGTTTTTTCTGTCCCAGTTTATACAGCAGATATTCTCTGGTCGGCCAGGTATATTTTTCTACTGCAGGATAGTCCGGGAACCGGTTGATCTCCGGGAATTTAATACCGTCATTGGTAACGGCAAGATCTACACCGAAGAACTCCAGCTGTTTGATTGATCTAGTCACATCCAGAACCTGTTTTTTTACCTCTTCCCAATGCGGAAGATAGCCATCAATCGGTACACCGGTATCCGGATGCACCGGGCAATCTTCAATCGAATTGCTGTGAACAATCTTGGCATCATGGAAATGCCCGGTCGCTACATCAATGGTAGCCGTCATTCCGCCTGCCCCAACGTTATCCACTGCACCGGTCTGCTTCGATCCGAAACGAACATAAGCATTACCAATCTGCGGTTCTTTTCCATCTCGCTTAAACACAAGCATTCGTACTGTGTTTACAGCACCGTCGTAAACAGCTTTCAGTTCATCACACATATTGATATATTCTGTTACCAGGTACTGGTTTTTAACATCTTCCAGGATATCAAGAACGTCCTGCTTCGTAACATCATTGTAGTTCAACTGATATCTGCCGTTTTCATAAGTAAATTTATAGAATCCGTCTCCATGGGAACCCTCGTCCGGCTTCAATGCCAGGACACCCTTTTCCTCCACAAGGCGGAAAATATCTTCGAAACTGTTTGTGTATCCTGTCGGCAGATCCATCATGGAAATAACTTTATTGTTGCCGTTTTTGCAGATGATATGGTAATAGTATGCCGGGAAACAGTCGTTGTAATCCGAACATACATATTTAACGGTAATCTTGTCCTCCATCCATTTTCTGTACTTTGGATTGATATGGCGAAGCCACTTGTATTCAAAGTCTGAAATATACTGGTCAAAGTTTTCATCCGTGATCCCGTACTGCAGAATACGATAGGACAGGAATCCATGCTTGTATGCCCACATTTTCTGTTTGAACGTAGTTTCCTTGTTAGTCACAAAGTCTTTCCATACATCCTGGATCCAGCGGATCGACAGGTAAGGCACCAACCCTCTTGGATAGAAGGTTCTGGCAAATTTTGCTCTTATCTTCAATTTAACCTTCTTCGCACCTCTCGCAATTCTTGTTCCGAACTTGGAGTAAGCTTCTTGTTTCTGTGCAACCTTTCGTTTCAGGTAAGCAGATGTCTCCTTGCTGAATGGTTTTACGGTTGGATAGGCCGGATGATTCAGCATCTTGACGATTTTAAACCCATCCTTGCCGATGACAATCTGTGCTCCGAAAAATTCCAGCTGTGGCACAAATACACAAATATCGTGGATCGTTTTCGTGATTTCATCCCAGTGTGGAATTTTCTGTCCACGCCACATTCCGTTCTGAACGTCAACGTCTTCCGCTCGTGTTTCTTCCTCAAATTTCTCGTCATCAGGCACATCTTCCTCTTCCAGGCTGTCGGATTCTCTGCGTTGCTCAACCGTACGCATCGGTACCGTTTCATACTTATCAAAGATAAAAAAGCCATCCCCGATAACCGGATTGTCACCGAACTCGTTGATAACGATCAGATTTAAAACACCGTTGTCTACGATATCATCTGTTACAACTTTCTCTTTTACCACAATGGTCGAACGATATTCCTGCAGTCTTGCTTCCAGCTCGGCTCTCGTAATTTCACTGTCATCAAAGAAAATTTTGCCGTCACACCAGGAAAGAGTTGCTGCCGAAACACCATTAGCCGGAGCTAGCGTTACCTGTCCTTTTTCTTCAAGCAGATGAAAAATATCTTCAAATGTATCACCGGTCAGACCTTCGCCTAGCGGGATGATCTGTGTTTCTCCAAACTGTTTGCTGATTTGATAATAGATCAATGGCATTTTCTCACGGAACGGTTTGAAAATGGTATGGATCGTCACTCTGTCTGTGATCCATTTACTGTAGGTTCCGTTCAGCGGTCTCAGATAGCCATATTCTTTCGCGGAAATATAATCTTGATAGTTTTCTTCATTGATGCCCAGCTTTGCGACCTGCTCCGGCATGAAACCATGGCGGATAGCCCAGTTCGTTTCACTTCGGCTGAATCCGTAGTCTCTGGTTCTATGTCTGTATACTTCACGCACCCAGCGCCTTGCCTCTCCACCGGTAAACCCTTTGGAAGTAGGTCCCAACGCCAGTGTATTCAATACAAATTTTCTGAATTTCATACTTTTTCGGTCCTCCTGTTATAGTCTTCAGGGGAGTTAAAATCCTCTGTGCCGTCTTTCAGCAAAATATATTTATTTTGAATTTTTTTTTCGTCAAAGGGCAGATTCATGAAAGACTGATAGACCTGCCACCCGATACACTTTTCAATCTTTCCTTCCAAAAAAAGTTTTCTGACCTTACTTACATGCATGCGGAACAATTCGCCGTCTTTTACTTTGATCGCCACGATCGAACGCTGGTTGCCGAAAAAAAGAATATCTTCGGCTTCTATTTCCGTGATTGCATGGATTGCATCTTCCGAATAAAACGTATCTCCATAAAGGAAACAGATGTCATCTTCGATCAGTTCCTCGGTAAAGCGGTCAATTTCCAGATGATTGTTCAGCGGTTCATAACGCACTGCACCCGGAATACTGTATCTTGGATCATGGGAAGTAATAATAACCTGGCAGTTTTCATCTCCTTCATGAAGAAGCCTTACAGTCCTGCCAATCAGAGTTTCTCCGTCAATCTCGATCAGATGCTTCGGTTTGTCCTGATAGTTCCCCCATCGGCTGCCTTTTCCGTCAGCCATGATAATATATTTCATAAGGTTTTCCTTCTGATATCAAATATCAAATTTCATTAACGATTTTTCATTCTGCATACCATTTATTTAATAACGCCATGGTAACGGTAAAATTCGCCCAGCTCCTTGTTGCGCTGTCCGCCCCAGAGCTGAATGATATTTACTCCGGAAGAAGTATTAGCTTCAATGATACAATGACCCTCTTCCGTCATTAAAATATCCCACGCAATAAAATGCATATACGGCATTTTCTGTGCTAACTTCAGCATATCTTCCTTCAACTGCTGCCAGCCCGGAACCTGAACCCCTTCGATCGGAGCCCCCGAATCCGGATGTACCTTGTAAACATTCTTGTTATGAAGGCATCTTGCCTCGCTGAGTACCCCGGTTTCCAAATCTATTTTGGCTACAAGCCCGCCACGGCTTCCGTTATCCACCGGGATCGTATCTTCCGTTCCGATTCTCTGTACGGCAAAGAACACTTTGAATTTCTGCGTTTTCGGATCTTTCAGTGTGATAAAACGGATCGTATTGACGGTCTTATCATAAATCTTGTCCAAATATGAATGCTGTTTCATCGCCTCACTCAGGAACCAGTTATCCCGCTTTTTCAGATATTCGATAAAAGCTTCTTTGCTCATCGGTTTCAAATCGATACATGGAAGATCTTTCTCGTAATCGTAGGTCATGATAACAACACCGGTTCCTTTTCCCTTGCCATAGGGCTTAAAAAAGTAACTACCTTTTTCTTTCAGCAGTGACAGTGCATCTTCGTAATTCATTTCCTGACTTTGAAACCCAGACAGATAGCCTTTGCTCTTGATCATGAAGCTTTCCGGCACGCGCACATACTGCTTCAGAATTTCCGCCGATGCGATCTTGTTGTTGCACACGAAATCGAATGGTTCATTGATATAGCGGGAACGATACCAGTCAAATTCAGAAAGATACTCACTCTTATCATTATGGTCAAAATCGTACAGCATCCACTGATCTGCAAGAAAGCCTCCGCAGATGTTGGCTCTTACTTTTTTATAAAACGGACATTTAAAATGATTTTTTGCAAAAACGATCCTTCTCCAATATAAGAGAAACAGTTTTGCTTTTTTAATGCCCCATCTCGTAAATTCAAAAAAATCCATGTTGTTTCCTCAGTTATTTTTCTTACATATTTTTTAAGATCAGTCCTGCAATCTGTGCCGTAGAGGTTCCCAGATGTTCGGGCAGGAATCTGGCTCTGTATTCATCCAGAGCCTGCTGATTATAAGTTTCTTTTTTTAATGTTTCCATCAAGTCTGCTGCACTTCTGAAAACACAACCCGGCATTACTTCAAACAGGTCGATGTTCATTCCATTCTTAGCCCGGTACTCTTCGTAGTCATAAACAAAGTAATAAGTCGGTCGGTTCAGAATGGCTCCCTCAATGGCGATCGCTGAATAATCCGTTATCAGATAATCACAGGATGAAAGGAGCTCTGCCGACTGAAATTCAGGACATTCATAGACTCCAGGCATGCTGCAGTGTATCTGCTGATTCGGATGTCCCTTGATGATCATAACGTACTCGCTCTGTCCTGCGATTTCTTCAGCCAACGGTTCCCATTGAAGTGCTATATTCTTCCGAAAAGTCGGTGCATAAAGAATTACTTTTTTCTCTTTAAATTCCGGGTAAGCGTCCAGAACGTTTTTCTTATTCGACTCTGCAGTTGCA
>CAKQVC010000096.1 GCA_934277655.1 uncultured Clostridia bacterium | reverse complement strand
AGACCGAGGTCGCTGCAAGAGCATTGTTTAAATGCGTTTCCGAGGGAAAACAGGCAGCAGTTCTCGTACCGACGACAATACTGGCTAACCAGCATTTTTACACGTTGAAAGAGCGATTTGAACAGTTTCCGTTTAAAGTGGAGATGTTATCGAGATTCCGTTCCCCGGCACAGCAGGAAAAGATTCTCGATGAACTATCAAAAGGACAGATTGATCTGATCGTCGGTACGCACAGGCTTTTGTCCAGGGATATTAAGTTTCAGGATCTGGGTCTTCTTGTTGTTGATGAGGAACAAAGATTCGGTGTAGAGGATAAGGAAACCATCAAGAAACTGAAAAAGAACGTAGATGTGCTGACTCTTTCAGCGACACCGATTCCGAGGACACTGAACATGTCATTGACCGGTATTAAAGATATGAGCCTCATCACAGAACCGCCGGAAGAACGATATCCGGTACAGACTTATGTTCTGGAACAGGATGATATGTTGATTAAGGAAATCATCGAAAGAGAACTGGGACGAGGAGGTCAGGTTTACGTAGTGTTTAACCGTGTCAGAGGAATCCAGCAGATCGCAGATAAGATCGAAGCACTGGTCCCGGATGCCAGGGTGGCAGTCGGTCATGGACAGATGAACGAACATTCTCTGGAAAATGTGATGCTTAGCTTTATCAACGGAGAAAATAATGTTCTTGTTGCAACGACCATCATCGAATCCGGTATCGACATACCAAATGCAAATACGATGATCATTATGGATTCCGACCGCTATGGGCTTTCACAGCTTTATCAGCTGAGGGGGCGCGTGGGCCGTTCCAATCGTCTGGCGTATGCATATCTGATGTATCAAAAAGACAAGGTTCTGACAGAAGTAGCAGAAAAAAGGCTAAAAGCTATCCGGGAATTTACCGAGTTCGGAGCAGGCTTTAAAGTTGCCATGCGTGATCTGGAGATCCGAGGCGCCGGAAACCTTCTGGGTACAGCCCAGCATGGATATATGATGAATATAGGGTACGAGTTGTACTGTAAGATGATCGATGATGCAGTAAGAGCACTTCAGGGAGAAATTGTAAGTGAAAACAAGGAAGAAATCTCTGTCGAAATACCACTTTCTGCATACATTCCGGACACGTATATTCAGAACGAAACGCTGAAATTACAAATGTATAAAAAAATTGCGACTATTCATACCTTTGATGATGAAGATGAGATCGTTGATGAAATGATGGATCGTTTCGGTGATGTGCCGCAACAGACGATTAACCTGATCAAAATTTCTCATGCAAGATATCTGGCAGGAGAACTGGCGATTACCAGAATTCATCACATGCAGCCGGAAATGAAAGGCTTTGCGTCTGCAGCATCGGGAAGCCGGAAAAAGAGCGATAAAGCTTATCTGGTTCTGGATTTTGATAAGAAAAATCCACTGACAGGCTATGCGTTGTTTAATCTCAACGAAAAATTCGGCAGCAAGGTTTTTGTTCATGGCGGGTTGGAACCTTTTATCCGTATTTCGACAAACTTGACCAGCATGATGAAAGACCTTCTGGATGCACTGGAATTATTAAACGACAGTAAAAAAACTGCTCCTGTGAGCTGATAAAAATTAAGCTTGGGGGAGCAGTTCCCTGTATATAGGGGGGCAGGGTGTTCAGTTTTCCATCTGTTTTGCCAGAAAAGAGGCACCGACTTCTGCAATTTTAAGTTCAGTATCGCCCAGACTGCGGTTTTCCTTTGGTAAGATGGTAATAGAGCCGATGGGATCGCCCTGGGAAATAATGGGGACCACGATTTTTTTGTCATTGAGAAATTGGTTTTTGCTCTGGATAATCTTATCCAGCTCCGGATCAACGCGTTTGTCAGCATAATCCTTTTTCTTTGTTCCCCAGGCAGAGATCACATGATCCGTGTCCGAGACGAGAATCGTTCCGCCCAGTATCCTGACGGCACTTTCTGCATATTCATCCGCAAACTGACTTAGATCATGGATGGGAGAGTATTTTTTTAAAATAACTTCGCCGGAGTTTCCGGTATAAATCTCAAGAGGGTCGCCCTCACGGATACGCAGCACGCGCCGGATTTCCTTGGGAACGACAACCCTGCCTAAATCATCAATTCTTCTTACGATACCTGTTGCTTTCATTTCTGTTTCCTCCGTTTTGATTGGTAAAAATAGTATCTGCATCCAACCACAAAATATACCTTGGAAAAAGATAATTTTCACGGATTCTCCGTGGAAAACCACAGGCATTTGTGCTATACTACTATATTAGTTATAAATACAGACAATAAGAAAAAAGAACATATACCGTATTAAGGGGAGAAAAACAAGAATGCTATTTAAAAACATCACGATTCTGGACGAAAACTTTGAAATAAAAGAAAACATGTATGTAGGTGTGCAGGGAAACCGAATCGATTATATCGGCAAAGATATGCCTGAAAAAAGCTATGGAGATATTTATAACGGTACCGCAAAACTTTTGATGCCGGGGTTTTATAACAGCCATGGACATTCTCCGATGAGCCTGATGAGAGGCTATGGAGAAAACATGGTTCTTCAGGACTGGCTGAATAAAAGAATTTTTCCGTTTGAAGATAAGCTGGATGGGAATGCTGTTTACTGGGGTACGCTGCTTACGATGGCAGAGTCCCTGCGTTTCGGCATCGTTTCCACTTCTGATATGTATTATTTTATTGATGAGATGGCAGGAGCTTCCATTGACAGTGGTGCGAAAAACAATATTTCCCGTTCTATCGTCCATTTTGACGATACACCAATGTGGGAAATGCCATCTATGAAAGAAATGAAAAAATCTTTTGAATCTTATCATAACGCTGAGGACCAGCGGATAAAGATAGATGTAAGCATTCATGCCGAGTATACTTCCGATGAAGCTGCAGTTAAGGCTGTCAGTGAATATGGAAAAGAGGTCGGAGCTCGTATGCATGTCCATATTTCGGAAACGAAGACAGAGCATGAAGAATGTAAAGCAAGAAGAGGCGGATTGACGCCGGTTCAGTATTTTAATAAACTGGGAGCATGGGATATCCCGGCAACCGCAGCACACTGCGTCTGGATTGAAGGAGAAGACTTCGACATCCTGAAAGAAAAAGGCGTTACGGTTGCCTGCAATCCTGTCAGCAATCTGAAACTGGCAAGCGGGATCTGCAATGTGCCGGAACTTCTGAAACGAGGGATTAATGTTGCAATCGGAACAGACAGTGTGGCAAGTAATAACAGCTTGAATTTCTTTGAGGAAATGAAGGTATTTGCGACAGCTCCGAAGTATGCATACCATGATCCGACGGCTGTAACACCGTTGCAGACCCTATATGCGGCAACCAGAGGTGGAGCTTTGGGACAGGGAAGAGAAGACTGCGGTCTGCTTAAAGAAGGTTTCCGTGCAGATATGATTGTAATCGATCTGGATCAGCCGAACATGCATCCAGTCCACAACATGGCAAACAACCTGGTTTATTCAGCATCTGGCAGCGATGTACTGCTGACAATGGCAGACGGTAAGATCCTTTACAAGGATGGCGAATATCAGACGATTGACCTGGAGAAAACTATTTTTGAAGTGAACAAGGCGACCCAGAAAATTCTGGCGTCTTTATAAGAAAGGCAGCTTAAAACATGTCGGGAAATAAATTTTTAAAGGGAGCAGCTATCCTGGGAATCGCTGGAATCATTGTAAAGATCATGGGCGTCTTTTTCCGGATTCCACTTACAAACTGGGTAGGTGCAGAAGGAATTTCCTATTACAGTTCCGTATACCCAATCTATACGTTCTTTCTGATACTGTCAACAGCAGGAATTCCGGTTGCAGTATCGCGTATGGTATCAGAGCGCATAGCAGTAAACAATTATGGCGGTGCACATAAGGTGTTTCATACGGCACTGTGGTTCCTTAGCCTTATGGGGGCTGCAACTTTCGCAGTTGTTTATTTCGGCGCAGGCTTTATTGAAGCTTATGTACTGAAAAATGAGGGGACAAATATGGCACTGCAGGCGATTGCACCGGCACTCTTTATTGTTCCGGTCATGTCTGCGTACAGAGGATATTTTCAGGGCAGGCAAAATATGAATCCAACTGCGATTTCCCAGCTGGCAGAACAGCTTTTCAGGGTTGTTGTCGGTCTGGCACTGGCATATTATCTGATCCCCAGCGGGTATGAAGCTGTCAGCGCAGGCGCCACATTCGGCTGCACTGCTGGAGCGGCAGCAGGGCTTGCTGTGGTCGTCATCATTTATATGTTGAACCTGCCATCAATAAAAAAGAAAATCCGGAGAAACCGTTCCAAAGAGGAACTGGAAAGCACGAAGGCAATTATCAAGCGTATCTTGATTATCGCCATTCCGATTACCATTGGCGCATCCATTATGCCGCTGATGTCCTCTATTGATAGTGCTGTGGTTATGAGACGGCTGCAGGATACCGGATGGTCGCTGGAAGAATCTAGAAAGCTATGGGGGCTTTTAGGAGGCTACTGTAACTCGTTGATCGGCATGCCGCAGGTATTTACGCAGGCGATCGTTATGAGCCTTGTTCCGGCCATCGCTGCCGGTTATAAAGTAAAAAATATGCAGGAAGTTTCAAATAACAGCCGGTTTGGCATGCGGGCAGGCATGATTGTAGGTTTTCCATGTGCTGTCGGTATGTTCGTCATGGCAGAACCGATCCTGCATCTGTTGTACACGGATAAAGCAGAAGGAACGGCAGCTGCACCACTACTGATGGTCATGTGCGTCAGCATTGTGTTTATGTCATCCTTGCAGACATTGACAGGCATCCTTCAGGGTGTTGATAAACAAATGCTGCCAGTTAAGAATCTGGCTATTGGAGCTGTAGGAAAACTGGTAACGACTTATGTTCTGGTAGGAATTCATGCCATTAATGTCAGTGGAGGCCCGATTGGAACCATTGTAGCCTATGCGATTGCGACGATATTGAATCACAGAGATCTGAAAAAACACATAGGGATTCAGATCGACTATATCGAAACATATGCGAAACCGGGAATTTCGGCTCTACTGATGGGAGCAGCAGCTTTCGCAGCTTATAAGATTTTCTTCCTTGTGACGAAGAGCAACGCAGTTTCGCTGATCTTGGCAATTCTAGTCGGAGTTATTGCTTATGGAGCTTTGATTCTGATCACAAAGACCATTACAAAAGATGAGATCAGACGCCTGCCGAAGGGCGATAAACTGGTTAAAATCCTGAATAAATTCGTAAAGTAGTGCAGGAAGATTTTGCGGCAGTGGCAGATGAAAAAGGAAAAGAGTAAGAACAATAGACGGAAAGGATAAAAACAAGCGGAAATGAAAGAAAAGTACATGCATCTTTCTCAAGCGGGGAAAGATAAGAAAGAAGCTTTAGAGCGTCTGACGGAGATCGTCGGGATATTGCGGCAGGAGTGTCCGTGGGATAAGGTACAGACTCACGAGTCACTGATCCCCGGAATGCTGGAGGAATCTTATGAAGTTGTTGAGGCTATCAACAATAAGGATAAAGAAAATCTGCGGGAAGAACTGGGAGATGTGCTTTTGCAGGTAGTGTTCCATGCGTTGATAGAGGAAGAAAACGAAAATTTCTGCATTACAGATGTCATGAATGACGAATGTGAGAAAATGATCCGCCGCCATCCTCATGTTTTTTTGGAGGAAACGGCAAATAATAATGGAAAATCTATTGACAAAGTGCTTGAAAAATGGGAAAATATCAAGGTACAAGAGAAGGGTGACAAGAGCTATACTTCTCCAATGCAAAGAGTACCTAAAGCATTGCCTGCTTTAATGCGCGCTTATAAAGTCCAGAAGAAGGCGGCGAAAGCCGGATTTGACTGGGAAGACGCTTCTGGTGCATTCGATAAGATTAGAGAAGAGTACGCTGAGCTTTCCGAGTGTTTTGAGGAAAATCCTGAAGATCAGGTAAGACTGACAGATGAAATGGGAGATCTTCTGTTTTCTTGTGTCAACCTTGCCAGATTTATAGGAGTAGATCCTGAGCGAGCTTTATACCATACGATTGATAAGTTTATTCGACGTTTCGCTTATATCGAAGAAAGCACTCTGGCTTGCGGCAGAAAGCTTGACGAAATGAGCCTGACGGAGATGGACATGTTATGGGACGAGGCGAAAACGAAAGAAGAGCCCCGTAGGAATTATTAATTAAGTTATAATTATGAAGGAGGAACTTTAAATGAACAAGGCAGAATTAGTAGCTGCAATTGCAGAAAAAACAGAATTTACAAAGAAAGATGCGGAAACTGCTTTAAATGCAGTGATCGCAAGCATCGAAGAAGCATTAGTAAAAGGCGATAAAGTACAGTTAATTGGTTTCGGTACTTTTGAAACAAGAGAAAGAAAAGCAAGACAGGGAAGAAACCCTAGAAAACCGGAAGAAATCATTCAGATCGAAGCTGCAAAGGCTCCTGTTTTTAAAGCAGGTAAGGCTTTAAAGGATGCTGTAAACAAATAAGACAGTTTCGACAGAAAAACTATTACTTTGTTAATTAAGGTAATTACTTACCTTTTTTAAAACATATTCAAACCTAATAGCTCATGAGAGGGTTAGGGAAAGGCGCTTATGAGAGTAGACAAGTTTTTAAAAAATTCAAGACTGATAAAGCGGCGGACGGTTGCTAAGGATGCCTGTGATCAGGGGCGTGTTTCGGTAAACGGAAAACCGGCAAAAGCTGGCACCGAAGTCAAGGTGGGTGATGTCATTCATATTGAGTTCGGAAACAGCAGCGTTTCAGCCAGGGTTTTGGAACTTATTGAATCTTGTAAGAAAGAAGCCGCAACCAAAATGTATGAAATAATTCAGTAAAAAAGACCAGAGATGGTCTTTTTTACTTTTTGAGATGTGTCTGCTGCGTGTAAAATCCGGACATACAGGTTCAAGAAAATAAAGATGATCTACCTGCCACAAACCTGCCGATCCGAATTTGCTTCCTAGAAAATATTGCCCCAGGTTACAGCCTCTCCAATCGAAAGAAATTCAAGCTGACGGGCCAGTGCGTGAAATTCTCCGGATGCATTGGAAACATCTTCTGCTTTAGCATATTTTACTGCTTTGGCAAAGGAACAGTCGATTTCGTTGATCGTCTGTGTATCTAAAAAGAAAAGGGCGGATTTTCGGTACTGCTTCCAGCGTTCTTTTAATATAAGGATCTTTGCATCAGCATCTTTCCAGTCGGAAGCTTCTACCGCAGACATAATATCAGTATCGATGAACTGTGAGAGGTCTTCAGCCTGACCTTCTGAATAACAGGAAAACGTGATCCATGCGGCAAGGAGCAGTCCTACCATGCCTAAAGAAATCAGCAAATCTCTCATAACATTACCT
>CAKQVC010000095.1 GCA_934277655.1 uncultured Clostridia bacterium | reverse complement strand
TCCAGGAGATCCGGATCTGATGCATCAGAAAGACGAATGTCTTTCGGTCGAACGTTTGAAACAAATGACAAAAATTTATGCTGAAGCTATTTACAAATTGACATCAAGCGATTATAATATTTAGCGTGATTGGGTACAATAACAGCCCGATGCAAGAAATCTGTTTCAGGGCGAGGTGCAATTCCTCACCGGCGGTATAGTCCGCGAACCGGAAGCTTCAGGCAGAAAAGAACGGTTTCAGATCCAACAGTGAACCTGCAGAGTATCAGACAGGACATGTTGACAGATGGAGCTGGTGCTGCCGGAAAAAAACGGCTGATCAGGTGCAATTCCTGAACCGACGGTAATAGTCCGGATGGGAGAAACGAAATGGCTGGATGTTTTGGAAATGCTATAAATCCGAAATATTCAGAAGAATTTACGTTATTTTGAGAGCCTTGATATGATTATCAAGGCTCTAGTTTTGCCTGACAGATTCCTGGTCTAATCGGATGAATGTCCGCTGTGACATTCAGAAGACACAAAAGAAAGAGAGGAATATGTTATGAACACACAAGTAAAAACAACGAAACTGGCCAAGATGGCAATGCTGGTTGCCGTATCCATCGTATTGGTGGCTCTGATCCACTTCCCGATTTTCCCGGCGGTGGCATTTCTGGAGTATGATCCGGCAGACATTCCGATCCTGATCGGAACCTTTGCTTTTGGTCCGGTAGCAGGAGTCCTTCTGACTGTAGTGACTTCAGTCCTTCAGGGCGTGACGGTCAGTGCAGCCAGCGGTGCATACGGAATTATCATGCACGTTATCGCAACAGCAACACTGGTGCTGGTGGCAGGAACTATATATAGAAAAGAAAAGACAAAAAAACATGCAATTATCGCACTTGCAGCAGGAACGCTGGCAATGGGACTGATGATGATCGCTGCTAATATGATCGTGACACCATTTTTTATGGGCGTTACCAGAGAAGTGGTATGGAGCCTGATGCCGTTTATCTTCCTGTTTAATCTGCTGAAAGCCGGAATCAACAGCGTAGTAACTTTCCTGCTTTACAAGCGTATTTCACCGTTCCTGCATAGATAAGCAAGCGAATTGCAGGGAAAACTATAAAATAAGAGGAACAATTCACATTATGGAAATAAGAAGAAGCCTTACGCTGAAGAATGAAGAAGAAACGCGTCAGTTTGGTCTTGATCTCGCAGAAAAGCTGAAAGCAGGCGATGTGATCGCTCTGATCGGCAATCTGGGTACCGGAAAGACGGCTCTGACAAGATATGTCGCAGAAGGATTGGGGATCCATGAACGTATCAGCAGCCCTACCTTCACGATTGTAAAAGAATACGACAGCGGAAGGCTTCCGCTTTATCACTTTGATGTTTACCGCATTGCTGACCCCGAGGAAATGTTCAATATCGGTGCAGACGAATATTTCTTCGGACAAGGCGTATGTGTCGTTGAATGGGCAGATATGATCGAAGAACTTCTGCCTGAAAATACAAAATATATTTATCTGGAATATGGACAAAACCCGGAGGAAAGGATTTACAAATGTACCTTTTAGCAATAGAGACAACCGGACCGTCAGGTTCGGCGGCTCTGCTTGATGAAGAAGGCAATGTACTGGCATACGAAGTGTCGGAAGAACAGATGAGCCACCTGAAAAAACTGATGCCGATGATTCAGAGTCTCTTGACGCAGACCGGAGTTTCCAAACAAGAGATTTCGTACGTTGCACCATCGATAGGACCGGGTTCTTTCACAGGCATCCGGATCGGCGTGTCAACGGCAAGAGCACTCTGCCAGGGACTGGAACTCACTTACGGGATTCCGGTACCAACGCTGGAGGGCTTTTTATATAAGGAAGAAGCCCGAAGACAGTCCGCACAGGGCAACATCGTGTGTGCAATCATCAATGCACGCAGAGGACAGGTATATGGGGTAGTCGATGGCTTTATGAAACCGGGATCTTATATGTTGGACGAAGTCCTTACCGTTATTCAGGAAAACATATTGACCCCGCAAAACATCATCGGCGGCGAAAACTCAAAAAGTCCCAAGGTTATTTTTTTCGGAGATGGTGTTGATGCATATGAAGCAAAAATTAAAGAAACTCTGGGAGAAGAAAATCTGCATAAAACCTACGAATTTGCAGAAAAAAGCATCCGCTATCAGGATGCTGCATCCGTTGGAATGTGGGCACTTGCTAACGGATTAAGAGATGGAAAGCAGACAGAAGCAGCAGTGCCATACCAGCAGATGCTTCCGGACTATATGAGAAAAGCTGAGGCAGAAGAAAAACTTGCGAAGGGACAGCTTCCCATCTGCCGCGGACCGAAACAGGAATAGAAAAATGACAGAAACACTGATGATAAGACCGGCAGAAGAAAAAGATGTCAGACAGATAGAAGAAATCGAGCAGGAATGTTTTGCGGTGCCATGGTCTTATAAATCCCTGCATCAGGATATCGTGGAAAACAAGAGAGCCCTTTATATTGTCGCCGAGGAAGATGGGCAGATATGCGGATATGCCGGCGTGTGGAAAATTTTTGATGAAGGTCATATTACCAATGTGGCGGTAACAAAGCGCTGCAGACGGAGACATCTGGCAAGAGCTATTTTGACTTATCTGTTTGAAGCAGCAGGAAAAGAGGGCGTGCAGCGTTATACCCTTGAAGTAAGAGCTGGAAATGAGCCAGCGAAAAAACTTTATGAGGGACTTGGATTTTCGGAGGCAGGAATTCGAAAAGGATACTATGAAGATAACGGGGAAGATGCCCTGATCATGTGGAAGGAATAAAGTATGAAAGACGGAAAATTTTTAACTTTGGCATTTGAAAGCAGTTGTGATGAAACAGCAATTGCAGTGCTGGCAGACGGCAGACAGGTGCTTAGCAATGTTATTTCGTCACAGATTGATATATTTAAAAACTTTGGTGGTGTGGTGCCGGAGATCGCATCCAGACATCATCTGGAAAACATCAGCGGAGTTTTGGATGATGCGCTTGCACAGGCAGATGTGACACTGGATGACATTGATCTGATCGGTGTTACATATGGGCCGGGGCTGATCGGAGCATTACTTGTTGGTGTTGCAACAGCGAAAGCGATTGCATTTGCAAAGAATATTCCGCTGGTAGGTGTTCATCATCTGATGGGACATATCAGTGCGAACTTGATACAGTATCCAGAACTGGAACCGCCCTTTATGGCATTGATCGTCAGTGGAGGACATACGGAAATCGTGGATGTGAAAGACTATACAACCTGTCAGATTTTAGGAGGTACCCGGGACGATGCTGTAGGAGAAGCATACGACAAAGTTGCAAGAGTACTGGGACTTGGATACCCCGGTGGTCCGAAAATTGATAAAATTGCCAAAGAGGGCAACCCACAGGCGATTCCATTCAAGCGGGTATATTTGGAAAAGGATAGCTTTGATTTCAGCTTCAGCGGATTGAAAACAGCCGTGCTGAATTACATCAATCAGGAGAAACAGGCAGGGCGGGAAATCGTCAGGGAAGATGTTGCGGCCAGTTTCCAGCAGGCTGTCATGGATGTCGTTGTAAAAAAAGCAATAGAAGCCGTTAAACAGAAACAGGAGGATAAACTTGTCCTGGCAGGCGGTGTGGCAGCAAACTCAAAACTGCGTCAGATGCTGCAGGAAGCCTGTGATCGGGAAGGTATCCGTCTTTATAGACCGGATCCTGTCTTATGTACCGATAACGGAGCGATGATCGGAGCTGCCGCTTATTATAAATATAAAAGTGGAAAAACAGATGATCTTGATCTGGAGGCATATGCAAATCTGCCTCTGTAATATTTAACCGCAGCTTGAACAGAACAGGAGCGGGAAGATCAGAACAGAACAGAAAGGAACAAGACTAAAGGAGAAAAGAGCTGCATGATCATATTATCAGCCAATAATTTAAGTAAAGTATATGGAACAGATGTTATTATAGAAAAGGTCAGTTTTCACGTCAATGCCGGCGATAGAGTCGGTATCGTGGGACGGAACGGTGCCGGCAAGACAACCCTTTTGAAGCTGCTTACAGGGGAACTGACAGCGGATGAAGGGGAGTTTTTTGTGTCTCAGAACACACGCATCGGCTATCTGAAACAAAGAGATAACTTCGAGGCTGATCATACGGTTATCGAAGAAATAGACCGGATCTTTACAGAGATTCATCATCTTGAGAATGAGATCAACCGTGTAACCGCAGAAATTGAACAGGGTAATACCGATCTGAAACTGATCGAACGGCTGGACAGCCTGCAGACGCAGTATAGCAATGCGGGAGGGTACACATATCAGTCCGAGATCATAGGAATCCTGCATTCTATGGCATTTGGACCGGAGTTCTACGATAAAAAGATCAGTAGTCTGTCTGGCGGAGAAAGGACCAGACTGGCTCTGGCAGCACTCCTTCTGGAAAAACCGGATATCCTGCTTCTGGACGAACCGACAAATCATCTGGATATTGGTACACTGAAATGGCTGGAACAGTATCTATCGTCCTATAAAGGGACGATCCTGGTTGTTTCCCACGACCGGTATTTCCTCGACAGGATTGCAACAAGAATCTTTGAGGTTGAAAATCATAAAGTCTATACTTATGATGGGAACTACACACAGCATCTGGAAAAGAAGCGGATGCGCAGGGAAACGCAGCAACGGGCCTATGACAATCAACAGCGGGAAATTTCCCGTCAAGAAGAAATGATCCGTCAGATGAAGCAGCGTGGAACGGAGCACCTTGCCAAGCGTGCTGCATCCCGTGAAAAACGGCTGGAAATGATCGAACGGGTCGAAAGACCGGAGGCTTTGCAAGGCAGGATGAAGATCAGCTTTAAACAGAATTTTCCCTCGGGAAACGATGTGATCCATACCGAAGATCTCGCAAAATCTTTCGGTTGGGGCGAAAGCCGCAGAGAGCTTTTTCGTAATGTAAACATGGACATTAAGCGGGGAGAGCGGATCTGTATTGTTGGCCCTAACGGCGTAGGTAAGACAACCCTTCTGCGTATCCTGATGGAAGAAATCGAGCCGACCTCCGGTTATCTGAAAATTGGGCATAATGTCGCTTATGGATATTATGATCAGGGGCAGCTCCTGCTGAATCCATCCAATACTGTGCTGGAAGAACTGAAAGAGTCATATCGGCTTTATACGGACACAGAAATGCGTTCCATTCTGGGAAGATTCCTGTTTCAGGGGGATGATGTTTTCCTGACCGTCGGAAGCCTTTCAGGAGGTGAAAAAGCAAGGCTGTCATTGCTGAAAATGATGCTTTCCGGTGCGAATACCCTGATCTTGGATGAACCGACCAACCATCTGGATATCGACTCGAAAGAAGTCTTTGAAGATGCACTTCTGGAATTTCCGGGAACGGCGATCATCGTATCCCATGACCGGTATTTTTTGCAGAAGATACCAACAAGGATCCTGGAACTGACTCATGATGGGATGCAGGAATATCTTGGGCGTTACGACTACTATCTGGAAAAGAAAGAACAGATCAGCTCCGGCAAGAAATATTTATCAGAGCTGTCGGGGGACATCAGCGACAAGAAAAAAATGCCTGCAGGTAAGCCGGCATCAGCGAAAGGTCTGACAGACCAGAAAGACAGCATGTCTGATAATCTGTGGAGTGCAGGGGGGCTTGATGGTAATAAAGCTGCAGCAGCTCTTGATGCGAAAACTCAGCGGCAGATGAACAAACAGAAAGAAGCTGAGGAAAGAAGAAAACGCAGGCAGATTGAAAAACTGGAAGCTGAAATTGAAGAAATGGAAGGTCAGATCGCTCAGCTTGAGACTGAGATGGCGGATGAAAAAAACGCATCAGACTTTGAAGCAATGACGAAACTGAGCCGGGAACATGAAGAAGTTTCAGCGAAACTGGAAGAAGCATTCGAAGCGTGGACTGTACTACAAGAGTGATTTGTTTCACAAATTTCACAAAAATATCATGAAAATGGTGCAATTTACCCTTGCAATACGACAGAAAACTAATTATAATAAACAATAGTTTATTTCATAACGATGAATTGGAGGCCAATAATATGATTTTTGATAAAATTAAAGACATTATTATAGAACAACTTCAGGTTGAAGAATCTGACATTTCTATGGATACAAATCTGATGAAGGATCTTTCTGCTGATTCACTGGATGCAGTTGAGATTATCATGGCGATTGAAGAAGAATACGGAATTGAAATTCCGGACGAAGATGCTGAAAATTTCCAGACAGTAGGAGATTTAGTAGAATACGTAGAAGAAAATAAGTAGTTTGCAGGAGCGTGTGGACTATGAAAGAAAAACAGATTTCGAAAGCAGTCATCAAGAGACTGCCGCGCTACAGAAGATACCTGCGGGAACTTCAGAAAAAAGGTATCGAGAAAATTTCTTCTAAAGATTTAAGTGAACTGATTGGATACACAGCATCTCAGATCAGACAGGATCTGAACAATTTCGGTGGATTCGGACAGCAGGGATACGGTTACAGCGTAGACTATCTCTATGATGAAATTGGAAGTATCCTTGGACTTGACAATGATTACAAGGTTGTCATCGTAGGTTATGGCAGATTGGGACAGGCTATGGCAAGCTATATCAATCATAATGAAAAGAACTTTCATATCAAAGGTATTTTTGATGTGAAACAGCAGATTCAGGATGTTGAATTTTATGATGCGCAGATCCTTACCTGCGGATCCCTTGCTGATTTTGTAAGAGATGAGGAAATTGATATTGCGTTGATTACAGTACCTGCCGAAAAAGCTCAGCTAGTTGCAGACACCGTTTCTGCGGCAGGAGTCAAGGCAATCTGGAATTTCACAGCTGTAGATCTGGAAATTTCCCCAAGCATAGCTGTTGAAAATGTACATGTAAGTGACAGTTTGCATGCACTGACTTACTATATGCAGGCAAAAAAAGGCGAATAATATATTAGTATTAAGAAAAGATGAAGAATGATGAAATCCAATTTGACATGCCGGTATGTGGCAGAAAGCAGATTGGATTTTTTTGTTATTCCAAATTATTGCTGTGCAATCGTTTGGAATAACAAAAACGAAAAAACAGCTAATCTTTCGATCAGCTGTTTCAAAGTCGCTCTTATGTAGAGTAATTAGCCTTCTGTCGGAGCATCTACAGGACAAGCATCTGCACAAGCACCACAATCGATGCATTTGTCAGCGTCGATTACATAGATGTCGCCTTCGGAAATAGCTTCAACTGGACATTCTCCTGCACATGCACCACAAGCGATACAAGCATCTGTAATTTTATAAGCCATAATTATTTGCCTCCTATTAAAAAGATATATCTTTACGCAGACAATTATAGCAGAATAGGTTATAAT
>CAKQVC010000094.1 GCA_934277655.1 uncultured Clostridia bacterium | reverse complement strand
TATCTATTAAGGTAACAGACAGATGTATCGTGCTCGTTCTCCTTTCAGTGCTTATCATCGGCTGTGCTTTTGGCTATCTTTTCGGTAGCAGCTATCCGATGGACTGGAGTACAGTGGATTCGTCAGAACATACTGAAGTAGAGGTAATCAAGAACCATCTCATGGAACTTGGCTTCCCAGAATATGTTTTGAACGATCTCACGCCAGAAGACATTGCTGCTTGTGATGGTGCTTTACAGGTTGTCGTTGACATCACGGACGAACCAGTGAATAATGGCAGAACGGTAACTACTGAGTATAGTAACGGAGAGAAACGTCATATCGAACAAAAGACTGTCTATGATGTAAAAGAGTTACGCATTACCGGTGTCGGAGTGCAAATACCTGGTGAACGTGAAAGATGGATCATTTTCCATCATTTCCTTTGGACTACCGATCCTGGATTTTACGGCACGGAGTCGATTCAGCTTTGGCCCGTATATCGAGATATTGCAGATGGATGGGCTTCTGACGGTGAAGTGACTGGACGTGTGCTGTATGACAAGGGTGGGAAAATCTTCGCTGCCCCTTATTATTCTCTTGGCAATCAAACTTTTACGTCCAACAGCATTTTCTGGGGAGAACAAACAAATACCGATGTTTTTGCCACTTTTTCTATGCCACGACAAGGTGAAAATTATCGTGGCTATGTTGCTTATCGCATTGCGGAGATGCAGGATGACTATATCATCAGCAGTTGGATCAATTACACTCATCAACGAAGCTGGCTCCAGTATCCTGCAATGACAGCAATGGAAAAACGAATGACAAATAGTGGAAATGATGCCGGAGCGTTTATGACAGTCCAAGATGCACTTCAATTCTATCCAACAAATGAAGGCGTTGAAATGATTAACTGAGAACAAATAAACGAAGCGACTGACGTAAAATAATCCCTTGGTAAGGGCGTATATACAGATGGCAAGCCCCTGCATATACGCCCTGCTTAGTTTTTTCTTTCGATCATACGTAAATCAAGATAAGGACAAAAGTGCGCATAGAAATCTCTGATTCCGTTACGCTTTTGCCTGATTCTATTTTTCTTCTCTTTTGCGAAGTACCGCCGCGAGTCCGCATGCGGAAAGCAGCAGAAGCAGTGCGCTTCCTGCAAGTACAGAGTCGTCGCCGGTCTTTGGAACTTTGCTCTTATCTTCCGGTTCGGTCGGTTTATCCGGAGTTTCCGGCTTGCTTGGTTTTTCCGGTTTCGCAGGTTTGTCCGGTGTTTCCGGGTCTTCTGCCTTTGCCTGAAAAACAGCGTCAATCGTATGGTTTTTCCATACATTTTTGAAGGTATAATCCGAAACCGCGCCGACACTTACGCCGTCTACCAGAACGTCCTTGATTTCATAGCCCTCTGCCGCCGCGATGGTAAAGCTCTTATCAGAACCCGCGCTGACCGTAACGTAGCCGTTCGGCGCAACGCTGCCGCCCTCGCCCGCAGCCGCCTTGATCGTGTAATATGTGGTTACCGGTCCGCTCGGCCCGATCGGTCCAATCGGTGCTTCTTCTTTTACCATCTTTGTCTGGCATACATTACCCGGAATATAGATTGGATACATTTCACTGCCGCCGCGCGGAATCGTCATCTGTACGTTCCCGCTTGTCGAAAGAAACTCGCCTGCCGCAAAATCAGCTCCGTTCAACACACCGGTTCCGGTGAATACCATCGGCGTCTTTACGAGTTCCTCTAAATGATTTTTCCAATCTGCTTTCAGCTTGCATGTCACCGTAACCGCATGCCCGTCCCCACTGATCGTAAAGGCTTCGGCTTTAAAGATCGGGCTGGTAAATTTACAGTCGCTCACATCTTTTATCCTCAGACGCTTGTCCAGTTCCAGGGTCAAGGTGAATGTGAGATTTGGATTATCCAGCGTCCCCGCTTCCTTAAACAGGTTTCGCAGACTATCGGACATTGCATACGATGCGGTATACGGAACTTCATACGTTCCGTCTGCGGTTTTATCTTTGTTATAGTCAAGCTGCGCTTTGCTCGTCGTGATCAGCAGGCTTCCAAAGTCTTTCGCCGGCTGCACCAGCGCGACCGCGTAACCGTTCGGATGCCCTTCCGGAATCGTCACTTCAATGCCGGACTCGGTGATCTTTGTATGATGAATCCGCGCGCGGGCTGTCTGGGAGGCATCGCCTTGTATCTCTGCCGCCGCTTCCGGCTTGCCGTTTTTGTCAACCGGAATCGCAATCGCGTATACAATCTGCGGAGCCTCTGCATCAATCGTCAATCCGCCGACGGTCCTCCTTGCCGCGCCATCCCGCTGCATCCAGTAGGTTGCATGCAGGTTTGACCAACCATAGGAATCGGATATATCCGTTAGCGCCTTATCGCTCTCCGCACTCGCGTTGCCAAGCTTCAAATTCAAGCTGTCAGGAGCCGGGGTGAGGGTTTTGTTGTCTTTTAACATTTTGACATTGCCGCCCAAAAGATTAAATTGGTCGGAGATATAAATGTTTCCGTTAGCCAACGTGCTGCTTACATTGTGTGCGATTGTTATGCTCTGTAATATCCCCGCATTTAATATTGCTTTAGGTTCGCCCTCATTCAAATAAACATTCGCGTCCGGATTTCCAATAGCTTTTTCGCTCAATACATTTCCCGAAATTTCTCCGCCGTTCATAATCAAGGCTGCCTGATTCTTATGAATCTGTACCGCCCCCAGCGGTCCTTTGTTTCCGGTAATTTTACCGCCGTTCATGGTGAAAGAACATACATCCTGCTGCAGATCGACCGCAGCTCCGTATTTCTTTCCGCCATTTATGTTGCCGCAAATCTCACCGTCTGCTTCAAGCGTTGCATGGGAAGCACCGCCGTTGGTTACAATATAGACCGCTGCACAATTTCCGGTCGATTCGTTGTCGTTTATTTTTCCGCGAATGGTCAGTTGGCTGCCACCGCGAAGATAAACAACCGCGGTTGCGCATTGATTGTCATGTATGAAACCATTGGACTTTATTTCTCCTGCCGCGCCATCGTTCAAACTAACGGCAACCGCTTCGCTCAGCTTGCTGATTTCACCGTCCATGTACAGCTTGCCGTAAACCATATAAACTCCGCACAAATTCGCAAAATCGTGAATCTTTGAACCATGCTCCATCGTGAAGCGAACCGCTTCTCCGGTTGCGAAAACTGCATTTCCTCTGCCTTTGATGTCTGTAATTTCACCGGTCGCGCTCATGCTTCCAACCGCGCCATTCCGCAAGTGCAGCGCAACACCCGGTAATGTTTTTTGTTTTAAATTGCCTTGCCACATATTGGCATCACCTGTAATATTGTGAATTTTACCTCCAATGGTAATATTGCCGCCGTCGGCATAGATCGCGCGGCCAACCATGTTTCGGATTTCAGCGCCGGCTTCCATCAGAAGTGCACCGCCCTGTGTCCAGACTGCACCCGCGGGACCAACTTCGCCTTCTGCTGATCCTTTGGTGCGATCCGTAACCGTTGTGTCTTCCATCGCACTTCCGGCTTCCATCTTCAGTACCGCTTGATTTGTCACACGAACTGCCGACATGCCGCCGTAATTCCTTAAAACAGTTCCCGCACCGAGTGTGATCGTGCAGGCTTGGGTCGCGTTGGAGGCAATGATCGCGTCCTGTACATAGGTGCTGTTATTCGGCGTGCCTCCTTCGTTTTCCCCTTGACTGACAGCCTGCGCAAAGACAGTACCTCCATGTCTTCCGAGATCATCCAAGATAATGTTTCTGAACGTCAGGCTTGCCGGTGCATTGGCAGTTTGAATCTCAATCATCGCCGGATTGTAGGTACCGCGGGCAGCATCCTGCTGCATCGCGAAGCTTTCTTCGCGGCTGACCGTCGGGGGTGTCTCTCCCTCGCCGACTATCGTCACAGCGTGATCATAAAATCTCGCGCATGCCGCTGCTGTCAAATCAGACACAACATGGATTGTGAATGCTTTCCCTGTGTCCGGTTCTTGATTCACAACCTCCGCGGCTTTTGCCAGCGTTGCGTAAGGATTCCCCACTCTGCCGTCACCGTTCTCGTCACTGCCCGATCCGGAGACATAGATATCCTGCGCCGCGACAGGCGCGGTCAGGGATAATCCTCCGCGCCCTTCTTCTGTTCCTGCCTGTGGTGTCGGTGCTACGTTTTGTTCTGTTTCTTCCGAATCAGCAAGGTTTTCACTCTGCTCCTGTACTGCCGAAACAGCTTGATCGGCAAATACGATCGTCGGAACGTAACAGAATACTACAGCTACGCACATCAAAGCAATCAAAAATCTCTTCATCTTCCCACCTCTTTCTTCATTCCCACATACAACAAATTCGTGCTTCTATTATACCCCATCCCTTAATCTGAAAACAAGCCCTTGCGTGTTATATTTGACAGGATTTTAACTTTTTTGTTGAATCTTGTCGAATTTTGCTCCATTATGATGGATATGGGCGATTTATATTTTTCTCTTCGTAGAATTGCAGGATTTTTTTGGATTTTTAATTTTCCATCTCCATCTTGTCGACAACACTATCCAATGGCTGAACTTCATCCCAAGTTGGGATAAAGCTGCAACACCGCACTTTGTAGCAACTTGCGATGAAGATGATTTTCAAAAAACAGTAATCTTTCTGGTGGTCGAGTCGTCCACAATCATAAATTCCGTATCTTTCACTTCTGCACAAATTGTGTCGAAGTGATTTTCATTTTTTTGTTTTCGGTACTTTGAACTTTGTGCCAACCTGTCACGAAATTGTATCTGGCTGCTGGCATTTTATTGCTTGTGGATGAATTGACTGCAAAACTTCCCGACGATTTGCCGGGAAGTTTATGACCACACATCACAAAAATAATCAAGAGGAACTTGCCTTACATTTTTGTTTTCCGTCTATGTGAAATGGAACTTCTGTGCAAATTGCGCAGAGGTTGTTAAGTAAAAGCATTCAGAATGAATGCGCAGCCGGTATCGCAGATACCGTTCAAAAGGGATTGGGGATGCTGCCCCAACAAGCAATTTGCGAAGATTGACTCAGTAGGGAAACCGAGAAAATGAGTAAACCTGTACAGGTTTGCACTGCTTGCCAATTTGTGAACGGATATTATATGAGGCAGAATTATTCCTGACTTGGGAATAATTTCGCTGTGCTACTTATGACCAATTCGAGGACAAGTTAAAGTTTCCCGTATCATTTTGCAGGAATTTTTCTGGTCAACTTCTGGACAAGTTGGCCAGAAGTTATGTCTCAACTTCGCCGCATGTTGCGGCAAAGTGACTCCTCAAAATACACTTCTGCCGATAATTTGCCTTATGAGAAAGTCGGCAAAAACGAGCCAGTGTGTATTGCTGATGAGGTTCCGTTTGAGATTCCTGAGAGTTGGGAATGGGCGAGGCTTAAAGATCTTGCTATCAAGGAAATTAAGCGTGGCAAATCTCCAAAGTATGCGGATGATAGCAATGTCTATGTTTTTGCCCAAAAGTGTAATGTAAAACTTGGTGGGATTGATGTTTCATTAGCCAAATTCTTGGATATGAAAACATTTGACAAATATCCCGTTGAAGAATATATGACAGATGGAGATATAATCATTAACTCAACCGGTAACGGCACGCTTGGAAGAATTGGAATATTCCGTGATAGTGACAGAATAAATGATTTTGTTATTGTTCCAGATTCTCATGTTACAATTATCCGTGCTGGAAACCAGATGATAAAGGACTACTTGTTTTTTGCTTTGAAATATCATCAGCCTTATCTTGAAAAGTTGGGAGAAGGCTCCACCAACCAAACTGAATTACGTCCATCCACTGTGGCTGAATTGTTTATTCCGGTTCCTCCTATTGGAGAGCAGGAACGGATTGTAGCAAAACTTCTTGAGGTTTTTCCAATGGCTGATGTGTATGGCATAAAAGAAAAAGCGCTGCAAGACTATAACAAAGACTTTCTGATTCAACTTAAAAAGTCGATTCTGCAAGAAGCAGTTCAAGGTAAACTTGTACCACAAGATCCAAACGATGAACCTGCTTCCGTTCTTCTGGAACGCATTCGTGCTGAGAAAGAGCAACTGATTAAAGCAGGCAAAATCAAGCGTGACAAGCACGAATCTGTCATTTCCAGAAGGGATAATTCTCATTATGAAAAGCGTGGTTCTGAAGAAGTATGTATTGATGATGAAATTCCTTTTGAAATACCTGATACTTGGGAATGGTGTAGAATTGGCTCTCTTTTACAGGTTAATCCTCGTAATAATCTAAGTGACGATACAGATGCCGGTTTTGTGCCAATGGTACTCATAAAAGATGGATTTAATAATGAGCATTCTTTTGAAGAACGAAAATGGGGAAAAATTAAATCTGGATTTACTCATTTTGCAAATAACGATGTTATTGTAGCGAAAATAACTCCTTGTTTTCAAAACAGAAAATCTGCGGTTATTGCAAATTTACCAAACGGAATTGGTGCCGGAACAACTGAGTTGCATGTACTTAGAGATGTTACTTCACAATTGTGTATGCAATATATTCTACTGCTTTTCAAAACAAATGAGTTTATCAAGAATGGAGTGAAAAATTTTAGCGGAACTGCAGGTCAACAACGTATTGGTAAGGATTTTATATCAAATTATTTAATTCCACTTCCCCCTGTAAGGGAGCAAGAACGTATAGTAAATTCTGTTTTGAAAGTTTTTTCAAGAGTTAATTTCTTAGCTGATTGAGTTCTCATTATGAGAAGTTGAACGGAATTGAGCGTTGTATAGACGATGAAATCCTGTTTGATATTCCTGATAATTGGGAATGGATAACACTAAAAATGGTTGCGATTAGTAGCTTGGGAAAAACTCTTGATAAAGCTAAAAATCAAGGAGAATTTAAACCTTATTTGTGTAGTATCAATGTATATTGGAGTGGAATTAATTTATCTACTGTAAAAGAAGCTCGTTTTGAAAAGGATGAACTTTCAAAATATTGTCTTAAAGAAGGAGATCTTTTAATTTGCGAAGGAGGAGATGTTGGTCGTTCAGCAATTTGGAGGGACAATAGAGAAATGTATTATCAAAATGCTCTACATAGGGTCAGATTTTTTGGTGGAATAAGCCCAGACTATTTTCATATGATTTTAGAGTGCTATAAAAACAATAAAATTCTTGAAGAAAATAGCAAAGGAATGACAATAAAACATTTGGTTCAATCGTCCTTAAATTCGATTTATTTTCCATTGCCACCCCTCAAAGAACAGCACCGAATTGTAGCTACATATAAATCCATATTGCCTGCACTTGAGCAGTTGTAAAATTACCTCTGCTATAATCATAGTGAAAGGAGGTCTTTCACTATGATAGATAAAGAAAAATTTGAAAGACACTTGAGAGGTACTAACCTCTCTGAAAACACGAT
>CAKQVC010000093.1 GCA_934277655.1 uncultured Clostridia bacterium | reverse complement strand
CGCTGCTGTAGCTCAGTCGGTAGAGCGCATCCTTGGTAAGGATGAGGTCACCAGTTCGAATCTGGTCAGCAGCTCCACAGAAACCCCGAAACCGCAATGGTTTCGGGGTTTTATTTTGTTTATGATCCTGCGTTTGGAGTCAATTGACTACTGTTTGACTACCAGAGCAGGATTTTTTACGTTTATGCCTGCTTTTTGAGCATTGCTTCAAGCGCATCGGAGGCTTTTCTATCCCCAGCTTCTAATGAATGCGTATAGATGTTAAGTGTCGTAGAAGTCTGAGAATGTCCCATTCGGGCAGAGACAGTTTTGATGTCTTGATTAGAGGCTATCAATAGCGAGGCGGCTGTATGGCGGAGTCCATGAAAGGGGATCAATGGCAAGGTCAATTCTTTCGGGGACTCCTGGTTATATCGTTTGATAATATTTTGCAGAGTATGATACGGAGTGGAATAATTCATCATTGTACCGTCTTCCTGCGTAAAAACCCATTCGCCCCCTTTCCAATACTCGCCCACGCGAAGGCGGTATTCTGCCTGCGATACTTGCAGCTTTTTGAGCCTCAGAATCAATGAGTGTGGAATTGAGATTTTCCGGAAAGAAGATTTTGTCTTAGGTGTTTTTATGATGGGGTTTCCATCAATGACAGTTACAGCTTTTGAGACAGAAATGGTGTCTGTATCAAATCCTATATCACTCCATGTCAGGGCCAATAGTTCTGCTTTACGGCAGCCACTATAAATAGCGAGTTCCAATAAGATTTGAATTTGCAAAGGGGTTTCCTTTTGAACTGTATAGTCACCAACTGAGTATTCTTTTCCGGTATCATCAGTACGTTTGTGCGCTGAAATTTTACATGAATAGGGTTTCCTTAAGTAGTCTAAAAAGCGGACTGCTTGTTCAGGAGTGAAGAATTTGATATTCTCTGAAATATCGGGGGCAGAGGGCGGCTTTACCTTATCACAGGGGTTTTGCTCAATGACTTCCCATTCGACTGCGGAGCGAAGCAGGGACGAAAGTACATTGTGGGTCTTTCTGATTGTAGCGGCACTATAGCCACCGGTCTTTCCATCCTTCCGAACGCCATCCTTTAACATGGAATTGTAAAAGGAAAGCAAGGTGTGAGGCTTGATTGCGGATAACTTCAAATGACCCAGAGCGGGAAGAATTTTATCATTTAGTTCTTCCTTGTATTTCTGTACTGTTCCCGGTTGAAGGTGACTTTGCGCGTATTCTGTGACCCACCTTTCAGAGAATTCTTTCAGAGTAATCTTCCGGCCATCCATTGCATATCCGTTTTTGATTTTCGCTTCAAATTCGTATGCAAAAGCAATTGCAGCTTTTTCCTGCTGCTTCGGGGTAAGTGTATGGTCAGGAACAAATGTAGTTGTCTCAAGAATTTTCTTGCCATAAATATCATATCCAAGTGAGACGGTAATTTGATATGTATCCTTACGCTTTCTGATACTTGCCATATATGAACCTCTTTTAATAATAATTTTTTATCTCTGCGGAGGCAGAATGCCACCCTATAGGCTGAAAACCTATAGGGTGGTTTCTTGTTTATGCTGGGGGTACTGTAACTCTGCCTTTTAGTAGTTCCACAACAACAGTATATGAGATTAAAGCCTTAGTCCCTGCATAAATGGCAGGAAGTGTGCCATCTTTGATCCACATACGAAGGGCGTATGTAGAGATATGAAACCCTTCGGCAGTCAATCGGGCTTGGATTTCACGAATTGTCCCTACTTCCACAGGAGTCATCCGTTACACCTCCCCATTCCGGATCAAGGTGAAGGTTGCAGTACTTCCCTTTCCGGCTTTAAGAAATTCGTAGGGGATATGCAAAGATTGCAGACGCTTGTTTACAGTAGTGGCTGTGCGATTGGTTTTGCTATGGGTATCGTGAGGGAAGGGCTGAATGCTGTTGATGAGCCCCAAGATATTCTTAATGACAGGCTGAATCTCGGCCTTGCTAAAGGTAGTATTAGCGGATTCGGCAAGCATGGTCAACAACTCGGATTTAATCTGGCTTTTGTGGTCATAGTCAAGCCAGCGGTTAATACTATAGCCATCCTCCTGCTCCAACCACTTGTGTGCCATGCGGGGTACAGCAGAGTCATCACCGTATAAGGTGAAGAGATCCAGCAGACGTTCCAAATGCACCCGCTGCCAGATTAAATAGTTTCCGGCCGTACGTTTGGGAAGCACAGCGCCTTTTCCCAAATAATTCAACAGGTGTTTGTAGGGCCGAGGCAGAGTTTCATCCATCCAGCCATTATAAATCAGTTTATCCATCTGACCGCTATGAATCATCTGAGACGCTTGTTGAATAAATCTGCGCTGCCTATTTACCGAATCTAAGAGCCGCTGGACTGCTGTTGCCGTATAGGCGCGGACATAGACATTGATAGAATCATCGGTCTGCAAACGCCGCCGTCCGATCATTTGCAAAAACTCGGTTTGCTCGCAGGTCTCAACGATGATGTGACGGAGTCGAGGCGACACAAGATTAATTCCGCAGTCCAGTACACTGGTTGCAATCAACACTTGCGAGTCAAAGACACCGTTTTTGCAGATCGTTTTCCAGAGCGGAGAGCCTTTGGAGTCAGCATCCAGATAGCCGTATGAAATGCCAGACTCAGAGAGAAGCTTGCTGTAGGAGCCGTTGGAAGGGTTTAAAATGTCTTCTCGGCTGGAAGTGAAGATCAAAAACTGATCCTGTGGATTATCCGTAATCATTTTCGTGATCTCGCTGCGATCCCTAAAATAGCGGAGATCTACATGACGGGAGCGGGAGGGAAATTTATAGTAGAGCAATTTGCCCTTGCCACAGCAAAAAGAGCGAGGACAAGAGGCGCAGGCAGCGAGGTTGCATTGCTCTGCTTCACAAATGTCATGGATCACGGAATCAGGAGTAGCGGTGAGATACAATCGATGGGTGTTGTTAAACAACTGAGGAAGCTTCCAGAAAAGCTGATCAATCTGGGCGTTGATGAGAGAATCAGCATGGAACACATGGGCTTCATCAAAAATGACCCATTCAATCTGATCCAGAGGAAAGTTGTCATGATGCGCAGCGAATCCCTGATATGTTGTAATGATAACGCCGATGTCATCAAGCACTTCAAAGAGTTCGAATACATCGGGATCGGAAATTTTCGCATATTTGGAAGCGAGGGCCGATGCAAAAATTTGTCTCTGCTGAACAGCGATTGCTTTCCGATTGACCAGCAGAAGAACCCATTTGCGGGGAGAATGCTGATGACAGTACTGCGCGATCTGCACAACAAACGAAGTTTTGCCGCTGCCTGTAGGAGCGGCAATCATAACAGGCTGCACACAGCACCAAGTTTTGAATTCCTCGTTGAGTACATTCACTACATTTGCATCAGGCTCTTGGATAAGATAGCAACTTTCGGGAAGATTATCCCAAAGATACTGCCTGCTGATTGTAACGCCAAGAGTATTTTTGACTTGGTGCATGGTTCGTTCGCTCCTTCATTTTGTGAGTGACAACCCACCTGAGGATTAATGAGAGAGAATAAAAAAGATAGTCCTCCCTCTAACAATCCCCCAAAATCGAAAAGGGGTTGTTAGCGGAAGGACTTAAACCTTCAGCATCCAGCACAAGCTGGTGCACTGTCAATTGTGCTACGCTAAAAAACTCAAATCAGATGGGAATCAAACCCATAATAGCAACATGTTACGCACATTGATGTGCAAGATTTGAGCTACATTAAATTGCAGGCATATCGTAGCAAACTTCGTAAGGAAAGTCAAGCAAGAAGAAAAAGAAAATAACAACCCATCCGTGTGTCTCGCATGCGCTACTTTTGTCAGCCATTATAATAAGCAGCGGACAAAAGTGTGGGGAGACAGAATTGATGATAGATTAATTGAGATTTTTGAATGTTATTTTTGATTAGCCATTGAACATGAAAATTAAAGGAGGTCAAAATCCTTTTCCCTGCGGAAAAGGGGGAGGGGGGTACACCCCCATATAATTTAAATAGAAATATGATAAGAATAATTATAGAAAGGTAATATAAGAGGCAATATATTATGAGTAATAGTTATACATATAAAGTTACTGGTCTTGGGCAAAAGAATAAATTTCATGATGATAATGCTTACAATGCTTCTATCCACTACATCACAAATCCTCGGAAAGCTGCGTATATTGGAAGCTGTAACATCAGAGATATAAACCATGCTGCCGAAGAAATGGAAGCTGTTTCTGAGTCTTATGGTAAGAACTGCGGCAAACGAGTCCGTCACTCTATTTTAAGTTTTGGCTCTAATTCTGGACTATCGCCTGAACAAGCGGCGCAGTATGCATCGCAAATCATTCAGCACTACACACCCGAATATCAGATGGTATACGCAGTCCATACAAACACGGATGATTTGCACGTGCATTTTGTAATGAATCAAACAGCATTCAGCGATGGGCATAAATACGGAGGGAAGAAGCTCGATTATTATCAATTCCTCAATCATATGAGGAATGTCACACATCATAAAGTCATCCCTGTCAAGTAAAGTATCAAAAAGAAAAGGGCTGCTCAGGCAGCCCTTTTTCTATGCGTTTAGGAGAGCACAATTTTCAAAAACGATCTATAACAGCAGATGATGGGTAATGGTTCACAAAAGCAATGTATAATCGAAATTGTAAAATTGACACGCCTAAACTTCGCTGTCAAGGGTATTTACAGGACAGATCTTCGTGCAGTCAAAAATTCATTAACTGCGCTTCGAGGTATCTTCCAACAGCGACCAATACGGAATGCTCGTATTGCCCCTGAACTCAGCAGGCGATATGCTGTATTGCGTCCGATCATCAAGGTTTCACAAAGTTCCTCAATCGTTAAAATCTCACAGTCAATTTCGTGCAAGATTGCATCACCTCATTCCTAAAAGTTATAGGAATGTTGGGTATGTGCGTTTAAATTGTCCTCATTTTCTGTTTTTCAGGGGATTGCGGACACCCCGGCTGACGAGATAAACCGAGGCACCTAAGATGGCACCCTCCGCAAAGCAACCGAGGGCGGAGCCAGTAATGGCAAATAGAATAGGCAAAGTCAACATCTCCTTTCAACTCAGTTAGTTGCAATAGCGTGGTCTAAAACCAGCAGTACGGTCAATGTAGTCACAAAGCCAGCGAACGTCCATTCCATGTACTATTTTCCTCCTTCCTTTTAATAAACCCAAATCAAGTTTTTGAAAAACATCCAGACCGCCAGTATCGGCGGCGGATCAGGCGGCTTTACAAAATACATCCTATCGCTCCTTTCTTCCTGCACCACTCTGCTTTATGCTTGCGCGGCTGCTGGCCTTGCTGCGGCGGTGCGTTTTGCGTACAGCAAATTCAAAGTTGCAGTATACATCTGTACTTCTGTGGCTTGCAGATGCCTTTCCTACTGCCTTCTCCATACGCTCACCCCCCTTCATATTTCTCCGCAATACAGCCATTCTTCGATTTCGTCCGTGGTAAAGCCACGGTCAAACAAGCGGTCGATCATTTCATCGGTATATCCAAAAGTCGCCGCAATAGATTTCAGTACACGAACGCTCTCACGCTCCGTCTGTGGGTGATGGTCTGCAAGCGAGAAGCTGTAGCAGCCCCAATGGTTGCAGTAAAGCGCCGCCGCATCAAAGGTACTGCGGCTGAGGCGGCCTTTCCGATCAATCTTGATGATCTCACCGCAGTCGGTTTGTATCCGCTGTGACCTTCCCAACAATCTCTCAAAGCCCAGCAAGGTCGTGTTCAAAATCTCCTCCGTGGAGGCGTAAACATAGACCCCGGTATCGGGAAACAGAACCAGACAGAGAGGACTATCGCCCTTCACGAAGTACAGCCCATCCCGATCTGTCAGCACCGTAAACGTGAAAGAACCCTCGACCTGTTCCGCCATGTATTTCAGGCTGGAAGGATCAAGGGTGTTTTTCTGTTCAAGCAGCTGCACGGCAATGTAGCTGTCAGTCTCGATTTTTGAAGCTGGCAGGCGGAGCAACCGCCGCAGTTGGTAGTCATTATAGAGAACACCGTTATGGGCCAGCGCAAACTGCCTGCCCTCAATGCTACCGCGAAAAGGGTGATTGTTTTCATTCTTCTTGGCTCTGCCCTGCGTTGCCATCCGTGTGTGTCCCATGATGACCTTTGCATTGCTCGGTATGTTTAGCCGCATCCGATGTGCCGGAAGAGGCCGCTTGTAAATCTGTAAGCCGTGTTCTGTGTTGTAGGCAATACCGGTAGCGTCTGTCCCGCGTACTTCTGCGGCGATAGACAGTTCCCGGATCAAGCGGGTTTTCTGCTTGGCAGTCAGCGTCCCACGATAGTCGATCAATCCAAACAAGCAGCACATTAAACATCCTCCTCACTTGCCACCGCGTCATTGACGTATAGGCGGCGCTCCTTAAGATACTGCACCAATTCCGGCTGGGTACATCCCACAACGAAGCTTGTCCATGACAACCCCTGCACATCCTTGTCCGTCAGATAGACCGCCATCTCGCAGATGTTATCCAGCAGTTCCAGTGTGGCAATCAGGGTATTGCACTTTAAGGTTCCGCGGAACATCCGAAACTCGACCGTATCCCGGTTGGTGAGGTTCACCGCCGTATAACGTCCAGCAGAGTTATGGCCTTTGGCATGGTCAAGGATGTCTTTTGGTTTTTCCTTGTAGCCATACCGGGCTGCCCAATGGTCAAGCTGGCGCTGGGTACGGCGAGAGAATTTCAGCAGTTCCTCCCAGAACTTCTCAAAGAAGTAGAGGACACGGGCGATAGCGGCTTCCTGTTCGCTTTCGGTGTTACCAAAGGTTGTGCGGTTGACATGGACGTGCAGGCCGCAGGTTTCTGCCTGATGGGACAGATACCCCATCTTCTTGGCTTCCTCCATGATTTCGGCCCAAGGCATATTGTTTTCGTGGAAGTCTAACGTCATGGGATGGGTGACGATCTCAAAGCCATCATTCAAGCTGCCGTCATGCTTGCAGTAGATCAACTCTCTGTCTGAGTTGGCAATGTTCAAGATTTTGACAGCGTTGGAATCAAACTCGCCGCCATCGTCAATTTCTAACTCCACGCCGAAGTAACGCTTACTGCCTGTACCATAGAAAATTGGCTCCGGCTTGAAGTAGTAATCATTGATACCCTGTGCAGGAAAGGTGTTGTAGCAGTCATAGCAATAAGGGTCATCCCCGCGATAATAGGTATCCCGGCGGTGGATCAGAGCACCGCAATGGGTACAGCGTTCGTAGTGGTTGTCATAGCAGTCCTCGCAGAGCGGGATTGCATCCGTTCCGCTGTTATCGGCCTTATAGATCCGTTCGCCGCAGCAGGAACAGACTGTGGTTTGCTCGTCAAGGCAGGCAGGGCAAAGCAATTCATCCTGAAATGGGATTAACTGCTCATGTGCCAAAACTTGTCCGCAATGGGAACAGGGGCGT
>CAKQVC010000092.1 GCA_934277655.1 uncultured Clostridia bacterium | reverse complement strand
GCTGGGACGGAGGCAGGACGACCGTTATGCCGATCTGCATCTGAGACTTGTTCTGCGAAGAACGTGACGCCTGCAATCGGCGGCGACTATTGCGACTATTACATTACTGGAAATAGAGAATAAGTGGAGAAGCTCGTATCGGTCAATGGCTGATACGAGCTTCTCTTCATATTTCTTAGATTGTGGTGCTTTATACTTTCCACCCTGCAGCCTGCTTGCGTTCGACAACAAAGCGACGGTAAATACCTGTGACGGGACTTTCATCCGTAAGACTTGTGCCCTGCCTGGCACACTCAGGCTCATCTGCATTTAGTTTTTAATCATGTCTGCCAGAGTATCTAAATTCAGCTGATAAAATTTATTTAAATCACGTTTTTCTGTAATCAGCAGATTGCTTTCATCGATGTTATTCAAACGTTTTAGCAAAGTAGGTCTGCTTACGTTTAAGTATTGTAACAGTTCACTGGTTGAGATTCCAATCTCCGAAAACAGTGAGGCCTGAAGCAAGTAGTAATACAGGCGACTATACTTCTCATCATTGCCATATGGCAATGATGCAAGCTGTTTTGCGAACAGTTCTAGTTTCTTAGCCTTCTCAACCAGACCGTTTCTTAGATTCATAGCTGATTCTTTAATAAAATCAAGATATGTGAAAATGAATGGTGTGATATCACCTTTATTTATTTCTTCGTTCACTACCTTAAAACTCTTGTAATACTTATTTATGTTTTCTTTGATTGTATAGGACAGGCGATATCCCATAATTGATTCAAGAGTGTTCGCAAGATAATAACTGCTTATGAACCTGTTTAGACGCCCATTACCATTATAGAATGGATGTATATATCCAAACAGATAATGGAATATCGATATCCTAAACAAAGGATCTATATCATCGTCGTTCAGAATGTTTATAGCATCATCCATGCTGCTGATTATTTTGCTTTCCGGATATAAACCATGATGAATTACTTTTTGCCTTGAATCTACAACATTAACATGATCTTTTCTGAATATCTCACCATCAGGCGCATCCTTTGGATTTTCCTCAATAATTTCTGTGAGAAACATTTCATCGTAGAGTTCTCTAATATCGCGACTATCCTTTATTGATACATAGCTTCCTGTTATTAGTGCATTATACTTATTAACTAGACCAAAAAATCTTTTATCACTTTTTCCTTCTAAATCATCCAGTATTTCTCCGATTTCTTTTCTTGTACTGTGAACACCTTCTATGTTATTAGTAATGACGATTTCATCGATAAGGCATTTGTTTATATATTGCTTCAACGCAATGCCTGGGAGAGAATTAGATAATTGGGAAATTGCTTTATCAAGTCTGGTAATTTCTACAACTTTCTTCATAAGTTCAGGTGTTTCTAAAAAAAATGCAGGATTATTTGCTATTGAGAAGTTCAGATGAACGCATTCATTCGAATTAAATCTGCTCTCATAAAGAGCTTCATATTCTTCTTTATGGTCATAATATAGACTTTTTAGTAATACATAACCTTTATTTTTCAAAATATCACCTCCTTTTTAATATACTACCCATAATACGATACCTTATTCAAAAAAACAAGGCATTTTTTTAAACACATGAATGGCTTTCACAATTGTAAGTTCATAATCAACAAGGAACGTCTTCTGTTCTTCAGAATATGTATTTCTTCCATTATAATTCCCATCCGCCATCCCGACAACGCAAACCTTTCGGCATAAACCTGTCAACTCTACTCACCCTTGCCTGATTCAAAGGAGCCCGAATTCCTTGCAATAAAAGAGCCCTGGCTATTATAAGCCAAGGCCGGGTTGTGGTGGAGATGGCGAGAGTCGAACTCGCGTCCGAAAGCATTTCCACAGGATTTTCTCCGAGCGCAGTTAATGATTTAAAATTTCGCTTCGGCAACCGCCCATTAACAGGCTTTCTCTTCCGCTATCTCGTTGCTCCCTGCTGATACCGAGAACTCTCAGCAGGTTTTCCCGTATATTCGACGCCGGTATCATGACCTACGGGTAAACCATGACCGACGCGCGTGCGCTCCTAGGCGCTGCAGACTAAGCTGCTAATGCGAAATTGTTGTTATTTTTAGCGTTTATATTTAACGGGCCCTTTTTTAGGTAGTCTGAGCCAACTACCGCTCGCTTATCCGGCTTCTACACCCCCGTCGAAACCTTTACACCCCCATGTTCAGCTTCGTCACAGATGCTCGTGTGCCGTTTACTCTTAATTCAGTCTATTCTAAATCCACTAAGTTGTCAATAACTTTTCACTTATAACTCAATCCAGACCTGAAAAAGGTTACACGCAGCTTAATGATTTTTCATTCGGCGGTCGATATCCCGCTGTGCATCTCGTCTGGCGATGTCTTCACGCTTGTCATAATTTTTCTTACCTCTTGCGACACCGATTTCTACTTTCGCACGTCCCTCTTCATTTATGTACATTTTTAAAGGCACGATAGTCAGCCCCTTCAGTGTGGTATAACCGATCAGCTTACGGATCTCCTGCTTATGAAGCAACAGCTTGCGCGTGCGGAGCGGATCTACATTAAAACGATTTCCCTGTTCATACGGACTGATATTCATTCCGTATAGCATCATTTCCTCGTTTTCAATCTTTGCATAGCTTTCCTTAATGCTGACCTTGCCCTGACGCACTGACTTAATTTCTGTACCTGTGAGTACGATCCCTGCCTCATACGTTTCTTCTATAAAATAATCGTGGTAGGCTTTCTTATTATTTGCTACCAGCTTTCTTTCTTTTTTAGCCATAATTTCCAATCACCTTTCCGATAATCGCATCTCTTTTCAAAGTCTCTTCTGATTCCGGCTTTCTTACAAGCTTCTGATCGCACCCTAGCTCAACTTCCTGCTCTGTGATGCGGTAAACCCTGCGGATTCTGTATTCTGCAGTGCCTGCCTCAAAAAACTCCTGCTTACAGAACACCAGATCACCCTTCGAAATGTCCTGCAGACAGATTTTGCGGATCAATACATGCTGTCCCGGCTGAAGCGTTGGAAGCATCGCACTGTCCTCCACTGAAATCCAGCTGAAAGACGCAAACAAAGCAGCCGCACTTGCAACTCCCATCAGCGCCGCCAAAACCCATCCCATGACTCTGCAGATTTTCTTTCCCATTTTTTCTTTTACCACACACTTTTCCCATCTGCTGCAAAGGCGCATCGCCCCTGCATCCGATGATATTGCTCCGTTTAGAATGTCTTCATGTTATTGAACGGATAAACACGCAGGACAACCTTTCCTACGATCGTGCTTTCATCAATGGTTCCCACGCGCGGCGAGCGGCTGTCTTCGCTGACTTCCCGGTTATCGCCCATGACAAACAACTGATTTTCCGGAACGGTTATTGCATCCATTTCCCCTGAAATGCCCTGTCCCGGCAGGTAGTCCTCCTGGATTTTTTCTCCGTTGACGTAAACATATCCATCCGTGATCTCAATAACATCCCCCGGCAGACCGATGATCCTCTTGATCAGATTCTTTTCATTTCCATTATCATCCAGAAGTTCTGATTTAAACACAATCACATCACCCCGCTGCGGCTCACCGAAAAGCTTATAGGACTGCCTGCTTGAAATCAGATAATCGCCGGCATGGAAGTTCGGCTCCATAGACTGCTGCTGCACGATGATCGGCTTGATAAACGTAAGAATAACTGCTGCAATGACAACTGCTATCAAAATATCTTTTACCCATTCCATCACATTTTTCATGATCTCTTACCACCTTTTTCATTATTTCCAAAAATCGTTTCTTCTATTCTTTTAAATTCGTCCGGAAGCTGTGCCGTCACAACTTTTCCCTGAAGATAAGCCAATGGTCCCTCTTCGCCGCACTTCTCAAAAATCAGTTTATACGCATGAAGAAGCTGTGTATGCAGTCCGAATTTCTGTGCCGCCATCTGATTAACCTTCCGGCTGCCATATTTCACATCACCGATAACCGGACATCCTGCCGCTGCAAGATGTGCACGGATCTGATGGGTCCTGCCCGTCACTATCTCCACTTCCGTCAGCGTATAATCCGTCCCGCAGTAATCCGCATGTCTTACAGGGCTTGCAATCGTTTCCATTTCCTTGCTCCCTTCCGGCACGTTTTTATCGTTTTCTCCGTTTTCCCCGCAAAACACATGCACCAGGTTCTTTTTCTCGTCTTTGGTCATTGCTGCATGCAGGGTTACTTTTTCTTTCAAGTTGCCGGAAACAATGGTCATGTACAGTTTCCTGACTGCATCCTTTTGACGGATCATCCGGTTCAGTTCCTGAAGTGCTGCTGCATTCTTGCCAAATACAACAAGCCCGGTCGTATTGCGATCCAGCCGGTTCGCAGGTGCCGGGGAAAAAGTTTTATCCAGGCGAGGCTGATATGCTCCCGTTTCAATCAGATAGTCAATGACCTGATTGGCAAGATGATTCTTTTTTTCAGTTCTATCGCCATGAGTCAATAACCCGAAAGGCTTTTCAACGACGATAATATTTTCATCTTCGTATGCGATTTTAAACTGACGCTTTACCCGGATAATCTTTTTCGGTTTCTGCATGGAAGCAGCTTCTGATTCCGTTATGTACAACGTCAACTGATCGCCCGGCAGGAGTAAAGTGTCTTCTTTTCCCCGCCTGCCATTGACCTTAATGTCTTTTCGGATCATTTTATAAATCCGGCTTAAAGGAGCCCCATCAAAATATTTTTTTAAAAAACGGTCTAACCGTTGATTTCCTTGATTTTCTGTAATCGTTAAATTTATCATACCGATATTATACACTAAAACACCTTGAGAAAAAAGTCTAAATCTGCTAAAATATATATGTATGTTTCAGTACTTACATGGAGGACGAGATTAAAATGAAAAAATTAAAAGACTTTATATATGATAAAAACGATATACTTATCGCTGTTCTGATCTTAGTTGTTGCCGCTGCTATCATCGCATGGCGTATGGAGATCATTCTCAACTACCCGAAAACGCTGGTCTCAAGCGGAACGACCACAGAAGAACCAAAGAATACCGACACATCGAAATCGGATGCCGATAAGACCGATAAAAATACTAAGGCAGATGAATCTGACGCAAAAGATGATTCAAACACTTCATCCAATACAGATAATAATTCACAGCAGCCTGCGGCAGCTTCGCTCTGGAATGCAAACGGAACACTTGCCCAGGATGTAACCGTGACTGTGGAAGGAAATACTGCATCAGCTGCAATCCAGTGCCTGGTCGATAAAGGCCTGTTCGAAGATTATGCAGAGTATGATTCCCTCTGCACAGCGGCTGGGCTGGACGATGAAAAGGTTAAAGGCGGCGAGATTACATTTAAAGCCGGTTCTACGAAAGCTCAGATCGCAAAACAGATGAACTGGAGTTAATGAACCGCTAAGCCGGAACACTGAATCAACAGAAGGTCAGATTCTCAACTGACACTTGATTAGCAAAATTACACATGACAAAAATCAGGGGCTGAATGCATTAACGTGAAATTACTATTAATGCAGTCAGCCCCTTTGCTTATGTCAAAAACTACCCCATGGATTCTTTTCCACAGGGTAGTTTTTTGTTTTCTGCTTATGGCGTTATGACGGATTTTCAGCCCAGTATCCGGATGATCTTTTCCAGTCTCGCTCTCTGCTTCCCGTTCATCATTGGCATCAACTGTTTTACCAGAGCCTTCTGCTGTTCCGGTCCGATATTGTTCGCTGCAAGCTGTGCCTGGAGCCTGCCTAGTTCCTTTACCAGCTCCTCATCACTTTTTCCTTCCAGTGACTGAACAGTCTGTCTGCTGACATTTTTTGAGCTGCCAAGTCCCAGCTGCTGTGCGATTTCTCTTGCCATTTTTTCACTCATATCCATGGTCATCCTTTTAAAACCTCCTGCTGTTTTTCTATTCTGTCCTTTCATTCTATGCACCAATCCTCTTTTCGTTTCATACTATATTTTACACGGACCCGCAGGGCGGTATTTTTTACATAGATCATATGCTTCCTGCAGTTCTTATGAAGTTTCTGATTCCGGAGGTTTACATAGATGTCCAGAAACAATGAATGGATCCTGATACTTTTTCTTTTGCTGCTGGCAGCCTCTGCAGACGATTCACCGGTTCCGCTTCTTTCCGGTTCCCTCCGCAGCAGCCAGCCTCCTTTTTCTTACCCCTTTGACGACCCTGGCTCTGCTTCCTATCGCAGTGGAGCGGCGTCTAGCAAGCGTTCGAGATTTTCATTTCCGGAGCCGTCACGTCTGGTTGGAGATTTTCACCATATGGTCCACGTCATGAATAAAGTCGATCATCTGGGCCAAATGGCAGTCAATCCACCGAAACTCCCTGAGCCGTCTGAGCTTGTGAACACGGAGGCTCTCCCTGATCTTTCCGGTATCATGGATATGCTCAGCCCTCTTTTAAAAGGCTCTTCTTCGGGCATTACCGATAACCGGGAATAATTTCTGAAAACAGATGGATCCACGATAAATTCCCCTTTTTTTCCGTTTGAAAAGGGGGTATAATAAGAATAGATGCAATTAGGCGGATTTACCCGCAAAACAAGAAAAATCAAACTACTCACAAAACCACAGGAGGATCTCAAATGGCATTAGTAACCACAAAAGATATGTTCGCAAAAGCTCTGAACGCAGATTATGCAGTCGGCGCTTTTAACGTAAATAATATGGAAATCATTCAGGGAATCGTAGAAGCTGCGAAAGAGGAACAAGCTCCTCTGATTCTGCAAGTATCTGCAGGCGCACGTAAATATGCGAAACCCGCTTATCTGACTAAACTGGTTGAAGCGGCGATCATCGATACCGGCCTTGACATCGCTTTACATCTTGACCACGGCGAAGACTTTGACATCTGTAAAAAATGCGTTGATGACGGATTCACCTCCGTTATGATCGACGGTTCCAAGCATCCGTTCGAAGAAAATATCCGTCTTACAAAAGAGGTTGTTGACTATGCACATGCTCACGGAGTTGTCGTTGAAGCAGAACTTGGCAAACTTGCCGGTGTAGAAGACAATATTAAGGTCGACGCACGTAGTGCAACTTTCACTGATCCTGATGAAGCTGCTGAATTTGTAGAAAGAACAGGAGTCGATTCCCTTGCTATCGCCATCGGTACAAGCCACGGTGCTTACAAATTCAAGGGCGAACCTTACCTGGACTTCGAAAGGCTGAAAACCATCCACAAGTTGATCCCGGATACACCTCTGGTTCTTCATGGCGCATCCACTGTTCTGAAAGAATTCGTTGACAAATGCAACCAGTATGGCGGCAACATTCCGGGTGCACAGGGAGTACCGGAAGCAATGATTACCGAAGCTGCAAAATACGGCATCTGCAAGGTTAATATCGATACGGATCTGCGCCTTGCTATGACAGCAGAAGTCCGCAAGTTCATCGCAGAAAACCCTGCTGAATTTGACCCTCGTAAGTACCTTGGACC
>CAKQVC010000091.1 GCA_934277655.1 uncultured Clostridia bacterium | reverse complement strand
TTTGGAAGCAAGTTGTGCCATAACAGCCGGAACACCTCCTGCATTATCAAGGTCGTGCATATGCGTACCGCCTGCTGGTGCCAGATGGCACAGGTTCGGTGTCACACTGCTGATCTCATTGAATGTATTCAGATCAAAATCTACACCTGCTTCATGTGCAATTGCCAGAAGATGCAGTACGCTGTTGGATGAGCAGCCTAATGCCATATCGCATGCGATTGCATTGCGGATAGATTTTTCATTGATAATATCTCTAGCTGTCACACCTTTTTCGATCAAGTCCATGATCGCCATACCTGCATGCTTAGCCAGCATAATCCTCTTGCTGGAGACTGCCGGAATACTTCCATTTCCCGGAAGTGCAATTCCGATAGCTTCACACAGACAGTTCATGCTGTTTGCCGTATACATGCCGGAGCAGGAACCGCAACCCGGACATACATTCTGTTCATACTCTTTCAGGCCCTCATCATCAATGATGCCTGCCTTTCTTGCACCAACAGCCTCGAACATCTTAGACAGACTTGTCTCTACGCCGCCAACCAGTCCTGACATCATAGGACCGCCGGAACATACAACTGCCGGAATATCCATTCTGCAGGCAGCCATTACCATGCCCGGAACGATCTTGTCGCAGTTTGGCACCAACACTGCACCATCAAATGCATGTGCCATTACCATGGTTTCCACACTGTCTGCAATCAGTTCACGGCTAGCAAGAGAATATTTCATTCCTACATGTCCCATTGCAATGCCATCACAGACGCCGATGGCAGGAACCATGATTGGTGTACCTCCTGCCATTCTGACACCAGCCTTAACAGCTTCGGTAATCTTGTCAAGATGCATGTGACCAGGAACGATCTCGCTGTGTGCAGAAACAACTGCAACCAGTGGTCGTTCTAATTCTTCTTCTGTATAGCCCATTGCGTAGAAAAGGCTTCTCATGGGAGCCTTTTCTACACCTTCTGTAACGAGTTTACTTCTGGTTTTCATAACAGTAATCCTCTTATTTCTTTAACCAGCTCATCATTTTTCTCAGTTCAGCACCTGTCTTACAAAGCTGATGAGATGCTTCCTTCTTTCTTGTTGCAAGGAATTTAGCCTTTCCGCCAGCCTTGAATTCCTGGATGAATTCACTTGCGAAAGTACCATCCTGGATTTCGCCCAGAACCTTCTTCATTTCTTTTCTTGTATCTTCTGTGATCAGACGCTTACCTGTTCTGTAGTCGCCGTATTCTGCAGTGTTGGAGATGGAGTATCTCATCTTGTCGAAACCACCTTCGTTGATCAGGTCTACGATCAGCTTCATTTCGTGGATACATTCAAAATATGCCATTTCCGGTTCATATCCTGCTTCTACCAGTGTATCGAAACCAGCCTTCATCAGTTCTGTTACGCCGCCGCAAAGAACTGCCTGCTCACCAAACAGGTCTGTTTCTGTTTCTTCTTTGAATGTAGTTTCCAGAATGCCTGCTCTGCCTGCACCGATTCCGCTTGCATATGCAAGTGCATAATCTTTTGCTTTACCAGATGCATCCTGATATACGGCAATCAAGCTTGGAACACCTTTGCCTTCAACATACTGGCTTCTTACAGTGTGTCCAGGTCCCTTTGGTGCGATCATGATAACGTCAAGATCCTTAGAAGGGATGATCTGGTTAAAGTGGATGTTGAAACCATGAGCGAATGCAAGTACGTTGCCCGGTTTCATGTGTTTTTCAATCTGATTCTTGTAGATGTCAGCCTGCAGTTCGTCCGGTGTCAGGATCATAACGATATCGCCTGCTTCTGCAGCTTCTTCGATGCCTACAACCTTGATGCCAGCTGCTTCTGCCTTTGCAACGTGAGCTGAACCCGGTCTTAAACCTACAACAACGTTAGCTCCGCTTTCCTGCAGGTTCATTGCATGTGCATGTCCCTGGCTTCCGAATCCGATGATAGCAATTGTCTTGCCATCAAGCATTGCAAAGTTACAATCTGAATCATAATACTTGTTAATCATTTTTCTGTACTCCTTTTTTTTTATTTTCTTTTACATCTTTTGATTTATCTATTTTTCGATACCGGTTACGCCGGTTCTGCAAATATCAACAATTTCATATTCGCTGAGCATTGCAAGGAATGCGTCCAGTTTGTCAGGGCTTCCTGTCAGCTCCAGAACCATCTGATCCTGGGTCAGGTTGATGATCTTCGCTCTGTAAACATCCACGATTTCCTTGATTTCTCTGCGAGTTTGTTTATCTGCGCTGACTTTTACCATCAACAGCTCTCTGAAAAAGCTTTCCTTGCTCTGTAATGTTTTAACACTTCTGACTACTTCCAGCTTTTCTGTCTGCGCTACAATCTGATGGAGCGTCAGGTTATCGCCTTCAAATACGATGGTTATTCTGGAAAGATCCGGGTCGTTTGTTGCCGAAACAGTAAGGGAGTCAATGTTGAAACCTCTTCTGCCGTAAAGGCTTACGACTCTGGTCAGAACATTTGCTTTATTATCAACGTAAATGCTGACTACTTCTTTTTTCATTTTGTTACCTCCCTATTCAAACAACATATCATCAATGGTCTTTCCATTCGGAATCATAGGAAGTACCTTATCCTCAACCGCAATATTGCAGTCGATCCATGTAGGTCCTTCCAGTGTCAGTGCTTTCTGATATGCTTCTGCAAACTCTTCCATATTATTTACCCTGAATCCATTGCCTCCAAACGCTTCAATCAGTTTAGAAAAGTTTGTTTTTCTGTTCGGAGTCGTATTAGAATAACGTTTGCCGTAGAAAGCTGTCTGCCACTGATATACCATACCTAAAACAGTATTGTTAAAAATGATGGTAATGATCGGAAGATTATTGGAAACAGCTGTACATGCTTCATTCAGGTTCATATGGAACGAGCCGTCTCCGGTAATATGGATCACTCTCTTGTCCGGATTTCCCATCTGTGCACCGATTGCTGCACCATATCCAAATCCCATAGTTCCCAGACCGCCACTGGAAAGGAAGTTTCTTGGCTTCGTCTGTTTTACATACTGGGCAGCCCACATCTGATGCTGACCTACATCTGTAACAACAACCGTTTCTTTATCACTGTGATCGCAGGCATATTCAATGACTTCCTGTGGATTCAGCATGTCATTGGCATCCTTGATGACCATTGGATGTTCCTGTTTCCAGGCTTCAATCTGTGCGATCCATTCTTTATGTTCTGCCTTCTCAATCTTAGGAAGAAGTTCTTTTAAGGCTTCCTTGCAGTCGCCTACGATAGCATCCGCAACTGTAACGTTTTTATTGATTTCACTCTTATCTACATCAATCTGCAGGATTTTTGCTTTCTTACCGAACTGATCCGGTTTCAGAGCAACACGGTCACTGAATCTGCATCCAAGGGTCAGAATCAGATCTGCTTCAGCAATACACTTGTTTGCTGCATAAGAACCATGCATACCCAGCATGCCGAAATATTTCGGATCACTGTCCGGAGCCGCACCCAGTCCCATCAAAGTGGAAACCATCGGGATATCAGCTCTTTCTGCCAGCTCCAGAACTTCTTTATAGGCATCAGATGCAATGACTCCGCCTCCAATCTGGATAACCGGACGTTCTGCCTGCTTGATATATTTTGCGAATTTTTCTGTCTTGGCATCGCAGTCTTTAATCTCTACCTTATGAAGCGGATAATTGGATGCCGGTTCGTAATCAATCATTGCCTGTGTTACATCTTTCGTGATATCCACAAGCACCGGACCCTTTCTTCCTTCGTTAGCGATCCTGAATGCGTTTCTGAGTGCATCTGCCAAATCTTCCTTGTTGTTTACGAAATAGTTATGTTTCGTGATCGGGAAAGTCACACCGGTAATGCAAACTTCCTGGAAAGCATCTCGTCCGATCAGCTGATTCCCTACGTTTGCTGTGATAAATATGGTTGGAATACTGTCCATATAAGCGGTTGCAATACCTGTTACCAGATTGGTTGCTCCCGGTCCGCTGGTTGCAAAAGCAACCCCTGTCTTTCCTGTTGCTCGTGCATATCCATCCGCTGCGTGAGCGGCTCCCTGTTCATGAGCTGTCAGTACGTGCTTAATCTTGTCGCTGTACTTATATAATTCGTCATAGATGAATAATGCTGTACCACCCGGATAACCGAAAACGGTGTCTACATCATGTTCCAGAAGAATCTTCATAACAACTTCTGCACCTGTGATCTTCATTTTCTTTACTCCTCCATTCCTTTTATATGATCTACGAACTGCTTTGCGCTTCTGCCGGAAACACCGCCATGGCGGATTTCCCATTTTGTAGCTTCTGCATGCAGCTTTTCTTTGCTTATCTTCACACCTTCATTCTCTGCAAGAATGTCGATGATGTGATGGTACTCTTCCTTCGAAGGTTTGCCATAATATATCTGAATGCCGAAACGATCAGCCAGACTGCGTTTTTCTTCAATGGAATCGCTTCTAAAAATTTCCCCAGTATGCTCCACATCGTTTCGGTCGTTCCATGTTTCCTTAATGAAATGTCGCCTGTTGGATGTCGCATAAATCAGTACATTTTCAGGCCGTGGCTCCAGCCCGCCCTCGATTACTGCTTTCAGATATTTATATTCTGTCTCAAAATCCTCAAAAGACAGGTCGTCCATATAGATGATAAACCGGTAATTGCGGTTTTTGATCTTTGAGATAATGTCCGCCAGATACTGCATCTGATGCCGATAAACCTGAATCATCCGCAGACCCTCGCCATAGTACTGATTCAAGATTGCCCGGATGCTTGTGCTCTTTCCGGTTCCTCCGTCGCCGTACAATAACGCATTGTTGGCAGGTTTGCCTTTCAAGAAGGCTTCTGTATTTTCTACCAACATTTTTTTCTGTACTTCGTAGCCTACCAGGTCATCAAGGGTAATGTCCTCAATTCCCTTTACCGGCTCAAAATCTGCCGTCCCATCTTTTTCTTTTATCACGAAGGCCTTATTCAGTCCGAAAGTTCCTGTTCCACAGGTCTGATAAAACTTGTTTACAGTCCGGTAAAACGCTTCATCATCCGCTGCCTTGTCAAGTTCTGCTTTCAGATTCTCAATGACTTTTCCTTCGTCTGTTGGTATTATATCACTTTTATACTGCAATAACTGTGAAAAATTGTTCACATGACGAAATTTTTCGTTTTTTGTGAAATCGTAGTGGAAAAGTTCCCGGAGAATGCAGCAGTCGCTTCTGACAAACACGTTTTCCTGCTCGCTCATTCTCCGTTCTGCCTGCAGGGAAAAAGGATTTTCCTGAAAGGCGATAAAATGTGCGATACAGCTTTTCCACAGATTCCCGGCAAAGCCATAACGAGATGCCATGGTCAGCATATCCCGCATCAGCTTTACTTCCGCCTGAAGGGTACCTTTTTCATCCTGATTTTCATATGCTTTGAAAATTCCTGCTCCATCATCAAGAACTGAATTGTTTTCACAGTTTCCAAATATCAGCAATTCTTCTAACAAATTATTCATTACTTCTTAACTTCTTATTCTGTCCTATCTCAGTCTGTCAGCGATCAGTGTCCCCATTTCGGATGTTGTTACTGCCGCTGCTCCAGCTGCAATGTCAGGAGTACGGAAACCATCTTTTAAAACAGCTTTTACCGCTGCCTCAATTGCATCGGCTTCTTTCGCCAATCCCAAGGTGTAACGGAGCATCATGCCTGCAGATAAGATGGTTGCGATCGGGTTTGCCTTACCCTGTCCCGCGATGTCAGGCGCGGATCCGTGTACCGGTTCATACATGCCGAATGCTCCGGTTGCCAGGCTGGCTGACGGAAGCATCCCGATAGAACCTGTGATCATGCTGGCTTCATCCGAAAGAATGTCTCCGAAAATATTGCTGGTCACCAGAACATCGAACTGTTTCGGATTGTAAACAAGCTGCATTGCCGTATTGTCAACATAGAAGTTTTCCAGTTCCACTTCCGGATATTTTTCTGCAACTTTCGCAACCGTCTTTCTCCAAAGTCTGGAACTTTCCAGAACGTTAGCTTTATCCACACTGGTTACCTTCCTATTTCTCTTCATTGCCATTTCAAAAGCGATTTCAGCAACTCGCTCCACTTCCTTTTCGGAATACTGCTCGATATCATAAGCAGCTTTTCCCATATCCGGAGTGTCTTTGGTTCCTCTTTCGCCGAAATAAATGCCACCGGTCAGTTCTCTTACCACCAATAAATCTAATCCGCCTTCGACTTTTTCCGGTTTCAGCGGGCAAGCATCTTTCAACTCGTCAAACATGATTGCCGGACGCAGGTTTGCGAAAAGTCCCAAAGCTTTTCTCAAGCCCAGAAGTGCTTTTTCCGGTCTCTGCTCTCCCGGCAGATCATCCCACTTCGGTCCGCCTACCGCACCTAAAAGTACAGCATCGCTGGCTTTTGCCTTATCGATCGTTTCCTGCGGCAGACATTCGCCTTTTTCATCGATTGCGGCTCCACCTGCCAGCAGATATTCATATTTGAATTCGTGACCATATTTTTCGCCGACAACATTCAAGACCTTGACTGCCTCATCGACAACCTCCGGTCCGATTCCATCGCCCTTAATTACTGCTATTTTATATTCCATTTTCGTTTCGATCCTGCACGAAAAACTGCCTGCAAACGCTCTGCACTATACCCCTTGCTTTTCCTCGGGACTTCGCAAAATATTCCGCCTGCGTTTTTTCCATGCACTCCTTTCTCTCTTCTGCTCTCTTTTTCTCTTTCGTTATCTCTTTTTTATCGAAGCTCTACATCAATACGCTGATCTGATGCGGTTCGTATCCTGCGTCCACCAGTGCCTGACAGATCTGCTGTTTATGCTCCGGTCCGAAAGCTTCAATGGTAATCTTCAGTTCCACTGCAGCTGAACGGTTGGTGCTGACAAACTGGTTATGTTCCAGCTTGATAACATTGCCCCTCTGTTCTGCAATCGTTGAGGCAACTCTGACCAGTTCGCCCGGCTTGTCCGGAAGAAGAACCGATATAGTAAAGATCCTGCTTCTCTTGATCAGACCAAGCTGAACAACAGAAGACATGGTAATGATATCCATATTGCCACCACTCAGAATCGAAACGATCTTCTTGCCTTTCACATTCAAATGTTTCAGTGCTGCCACGGTAAGCACCCCTGAGTTTTCTACAATAAGCTTGTGATTTTCTACAATGTCAAGGAATGCTACAATCAGTTCATCATCTTCAACTGTAATGATATCGTCCAGACCCTTCTGCAGATATGGGAAAATCTTTTTGCCAGGTGTCTTTACTGCAGTACCGTCTGCGATCGTCGATACACTGTCTAATGTAAGTGGTTTTCCTGCCTTCAAAGACTCCTGCAGGCAATTGGCTCCCGCAGGTTCTACACCAATCACTTTGATCTTCGGATTCAACAATTTTGCCAGAGTGCTGACCCCTGTTGCCAGTCCGCCGCCACCGACCGGAACCAGGATATAATCTACGGTAGGAAGTTCTTTTATGATTTCCATTGCAATGGTTCCCTGACCTGTTGCA
>CAKQVC010000090.1 GCA_934277655.1 uncultured Clostridia bacterium | reverse complement strand
GAATGCTGTCAAGGCGGTAGATCGTACCAAGAGCAAGGCAGAGCAGGCAGAAGTGGATGCTATGGCAAAGGCGATTGAAGATGCCCTTGCCGCTTTAGAAAAGAAACCAGCATCTTCCGGCGGCTCTTATGTTCTGGTGCAGAAGCCGGAGATCATAACCGGCGAGGGCGGCAAGACCGATCTTACGGATCATGGCAGTACCTTGGTGATCACACCGGACGCGGGCATGCAGATTGAGAAGGTGCTGGTTAACGGAAAGGAAGTTAAGGTTTCCGATCATAAGGTCAAAGGACTTAAGACCGGAGATAAGGTAGAGGTCACTTTTTCCAGGATTCCACCGACAAAAGCGCAAATCGATAAAGCAATCAAAACAAGCGCCGGCAATCTGAAACTGACTGTCAGAACCAGCAAAACACCTAAGAAAAATATCAAAGCACTTGTGCGGCAGGACGCAGCAATTAAGAACCTGCTGCAGGAAGTGAAAGAAGCCGGATATACCGTAAAATACAAGTTTTATAGATCAGAATCGAAAAAATCCGGCTATACCGCAAGGCTTACAAAAACAACCGGTGTTTATCTCAACACCGAAGGACAGGCAAACGCGAAATACTATTATAAAGCGAAGCTGCAGATCCTTGATCGGGAGGGCAAAATGATTGCCGAAACCTCACTCAAACAATGCCGTTTCGGTGTAAGAATCTGGACAAAAATGTGTCAAGAACATAAATAGTACAAGCCAAAATACGAAACGAATTCATAGCCATTCTCATTTTAATTTGTACTAAATCTTGACATAGGACCAATTTTAGTTTATGGATATAGAAAAATGCCCTCCCGGTCATCCTGATCGAGAGGGTTAGAGGTTTACACGAATTTTGGGATACTCCCTTATGATGCTATTTCGTCCAGGTACGATGTCCTGCGTCGCACTGTTTCAGTGCTGTCTGCGCAACCAGTTTGCCGTTTTTATCATAGATGGCAAGTCGTACTTTGTAGTAGTAATGCGTATCTTCTCTGCCGGTTGTGTTCAGATAGCTTCTCGTATCTTTGATAAGCATGCGTTTGTAATCGGATGCTTTCTTTTCGGAGCGGTAGAATTTATACTTTACTGTATAACCTGCCGCCTTGAGTTCTTTGATTACAGCCGCAAGAGCTTTATCAGTCTGAACAACCGCCTTGATGTTCTTATTTGTATCCTTGGAGGTTTTGACTGTCAGGCCGAGTTTCTTGAGTTTAGCGGAGGCTTTTTTATCGCTTTCTGCCTTAGTAGGAGCCTTAGCGATAAAGGTAATTTCGACTTTGTCACCTGTCTTGAGTCCTGTGAGTTTGCCGTCCTTAACGGAGACTTCTTTGCCATTTACAGTAACCGTACCGATTTCCATGCCTTCATCCGGGGTAATTTCCAGCGTGCTGCCGTCCTTGGAAAGTTCTGCCTTGCCGCCGCTTCCCGGCTGGATCTCTGGTTTCGGTACCGGGGTGACTGGCAGAACTGAACTGCCGGAAGAGCCGCCGGAGGAGCCGCCGCTGTTTCCGGTTACCTTTAGGGTTACACGGAAGCTCTGCTGTATAGCGCCGTTGCTTACGGTGATATCACAGCTGTAATTACCGGCGGACAGTCCGAGTTTTGGCTGAATCCAGAAGGTTGCCGTTTTAAGGGCAGGAATATTTTCAATGCTGCCGCTTAGGATTTCAAAATCTGTAGTGCTTGCTGCAACCGTTAAACTGCCCGTGTCCTTAGTTCCGTTATTGGTAATCGTGACATCAAGCGGAACTATGGTGGTATATCCGGAAGTCAGGGCAGGGAATTCGTAAGTTCCGCTTTGGCCCAGAGTAAAACTCATTTCCTCGGCCGTATAAACTGACAATTTGAAAGTGACAGTTTTATTCCCTCCGCAGTCATAGGTGTAGGTTACCATGTTGGCATCATCAACTGTCAGAATATTGCCGTCAACCGATCCGCCAATCCAATTGCTTGCTTTGCTTACAGCAAATGCTGGCAGAGCTGAGAGGTCAAAAGTTCGAGTATCAGTAAGGATAATCGGACAAGCATTGTCTGCGCAGTTTACATAGACCATTGGTACCGAACTAATATCCAGCGCAGTCAAACGATTTTTGCTGCAGTCTAAATCCGTCAGTGCGGTATTCGCGCTTATGTCCAGAGCAGTCAGCAGATTATCGTAACAATTCAGCCGCTTTAATTCGGTATTTTTGCTGACATCAAGTGCAGCCAACTGATTATAGGAACAGTCGAGTCTTTCTAACTTCGTGTTCTTCGTAATATCCAGTGCTGCAAGCTTATTTTTAGAGCAATCTAAATCTGTCATGTTCGGATTGGAAGAAACATCTAGAGCCGCAAGATTATTATATTGGCAATACAGCATTTTCAGCTGGCTGTTTAAATGAAGCTCAGTCAGTTGATTTTCCGAACAGTTGAAAGAGCGAAGTTTTGTGTTTTGGCTGACATCCAGTGAAGTCAGCTGATTCCTGAAACAATTCAGGATCTCAAGCTCTTTAGTTTTGCTGACATCTAAAGTCATCAGTTGATTGTCATAACAATAAAGTTCTTTAAGGCCAGTAAAATGCTCAATCCCGACAAGGCTTTTGATGCCGCTAGCCAGACAAGTAATTTCTGTGACTTTGGAAATTTCTTCCGCACTCAGGCGGCTGTCGTTGTTCTCGTCAAATTTGCTGACAATTCCTCTAAAAGTAGCATCCGGGAAATTTTGTGCATTGATTGCGACGCCGCCGGCTGCCGGAGTTTTTTCAGTCACTTGGATCTCTGCAAAGCCATCATTTGCATTTCTGTCTATAATTTGAATTCCGCTTCCATCTTCAGCATATTTACAGTTTATAAGTTTAACCGTCATGCCATCCGCTGCTGTGATAGGCGTTGCCGTTTTTATTACGATATTACCTTGCTCCGGATCATTCTTTGCTTTTATCGTACCGCCGCTAATGGTGATGTTGCCGCTTTCAATCGCGTGCGTTTTACCGATTGCGATTATGGTGCTACCTGTAACATTCAGATTTTTTTCGCACTTTATGGCGAAACTGTTCTTGCTTTCAGCACTAAGACTGCCGACACCTGTTATTTTCAGAGGTTCTGCAGCAGAGATTACCCCACCTTCCCCGGAGTTTTTAAGGCTGTTCACGTCATTTAAGGAAATTGTAAGCGGTGCGCCGCTTTTGATTATGGCGGATGTAGTGCCATAATTAAAATTATACGTATTAACTGCTTTTGTTAGCGTCAGTGTGCTTGATTTCGGATTGTAGGATAACTCGCCCTTGAGGGGTGTGTTGTCGCTCACGCCCGAGTGATAATAAAGATTCAGGAGATCGTCTACATTACGCGATGTTACATCTATATCACCGAAAAGTTCCAATTGGTAGTCATCAAATTGGTTGTCAATGGTGAAAAGACCATTATTAATCGTTTTTTCCTTATAAACAAGGGACTTCGTTACTCCGGATTTAAATTTAGAAGCATTTTCAGCATTTGTAATCTCAATGTTATCGCCTATAATGCCGGTTGCTGTTGTCATTTTATTTGAAGAAATAATGCTTTGTTCAATTTGGACGCTTCCGCTTTTATTTTCAATTCCGGGTAATCCGATTGCTGTTACGTTCACATTTTTGAAAGATATACTGGAATTGCAGTAAATTGCAGTCGAGCCGTTTGATGTGACTTGCAGACTAGCATCAGAGTCATCCCCTGAAATTGTCAGCTTGGCAGTGGTCAAGTAAATTCCGGAATCTTCAGCTGTACTTCCAGAGGGACCTGTAATTGTGTTCGTACCTTCAATTTTAATCGTGACCGGGTCACTGCCTGTGATGTAAATCTGGCCATTGATTGTTGCATTCATGAGTGTCAGGATTCGATTCCCGTTTTCAACTTCATAAGATACAGTGCCACTCGCAATATTATCCCCCGTGACATTTCCCTCTGAAGTTACCGTTGTGCCGGCTATTCTGATACCGGTACTGATATCCGCCGCATACGCTGCCACTGGCATCATCGTGATGCAGACTGCGATGCATAGCAATATGCTTAAAATTTTTCTTTTCATCATTTTCCTCCTATCAATTTATTGCTGCATAATCGGATTTCCCTGTTCTGCCATTACCATGATTTCGTCATGGCTGAGCTCCACATTCTCAAAGCGTACAAACAGGCCGTTGGTGGCGGCACTTTGCCAGACGAGGGGGCTTTTGAGCGGCCGGAAACGGATGCTGTCCAGATACGGTTTCATATTCAGGAGCAGCCGGCTGCCGGACAAAAAGTCCACCTGCAGAATATGGTCATCGAGCGGCTTCACAGATTCGATATATTTTCGTTCCAATGCGTTCCCTCCTTCCCGCATCAATTGCATAAAAAAATCCACCATACCGATAGTATACGATGGATTTTATAAAATATATATTAACCAATGGTTAGTTTTTCTCCGGCATGAGGGCAATCAGCCGTTTTTTCTTGGTTCGGGTATCGCCGTCAATGCCGAGTTTGGCGTAAATCTGGCTGACATACTGCTTCACGCTCCCTTCAGAAAGGAAGAGTTTTTCGGCAATTTCCCGATTGCTCAGGCGCTCTGCCATGAGACGCACAATCGTATATTCGCGTTCCGTCAGCGTTTCAAAGAGTGCAGGGCGGGCGGACTGCGTGCGGAGCTGCTTCTTCCGAAGTTCGAAATTCTTTCCAAGCTCGATGATGCGGAGGACAAAGGCATTTCTCTCCAAGGCATCTGCTTGCAACAGGTCTTTCAAGTAAGCGTAATTTTCGACAAACGGCATTAAAAATCCATCCGGAGAGGCATCCTTAAGTGCTGTCTCAAGAATTTTGCGCGCTTCCGGGCGTTTTCCCAGCATTTCATAAGCTGCTGCCTGCTGAATGCGGATGTGAAGCGTTACCAGCGCATAGTGCATTTCATCGCATGTCGCAAGCTGCGTCTGGCTACGGGCAGCAACTTTTGAATACGAACCCTGCGCTAAATAAACCTGATTCTCAATCATTTCAATCATAGGCTTTCCCGGTGCAAGCGTGTTGACGGAGGAAAGCATGTGCGAAGCAAAGATTTCAGGAATCTTGCCGGTCTCTTCAAGCAGGGCATAATAATAGGCACAAGAAGCGTTCCAGATATTGAACCATGCCGCATTGTGATATTTTAAAAGCTGCGCGGTGCGTTCCTCTGGGGAGCAGGACGGCTGAAAATTCGTACACAGGGAAAGCCTGCATGCAAGAAAATCACAGCATAAGGCCATGTTTTCCTGTCCGTTTCCGGAAATCTGTGCATAGGCACTCTCAAGTGCAATTTCCGCGTCCGTGAAATTTCCCTGCATGAATGCAGCTTCGGCGTGCATGATTTTTTCGGCACCCTGCCCGTGTCCGTTCGTGATTTTATAGTAGTGAGGCATGCACTCGTCCATCTCAGCAAGCTCGCCCGCAAGTTCGCCCGGCCCCCTGTAAAACATCATCAGTACCGACGGCGAACCGAAAGTCCAGCCGCCTGTATTTTGAATGCTAATAGCAGGGTGGGACATCTGCTCGCTCGCGCTTCGGTGGAGACGGCTCATGGCACTGATGTCATTATAGCAGAGAAAACTCATAATCAGGTCACATTCGCCAAGCAGGTTTCCACGCTCTTCCGGCGGTATTTCAGGCCGCTCCTCGATGGCTGTCAGCAAAAGCTGCTTCAGTTCCATCATCTTCGGAATCTGCCGCCAGTTGAACATGCTTCGCATCAGAACTAAGATTGACAAAGGATGCTCTTTCAGGACGGCTACAGGACATTCATCGAGGGTATTTAAAACGGTTTCCGGGTTAAGAGATGCCAGCAGAATTCCGGCATCGTCACGAATAACCCGCAGCAACCCGTCAAAATTCCCGCGCTGTCTGTAAGCTGCCATTGCGTGAAGGTACTGATGCTGCTTTTCGTACCAAAGTCCCAACCGTTCAGAATAGGCAGTCTGTTTTCCTTCCGGCAGCGCATGGAATGTCCGCTGCGCACATTCCTTCATCATATGATGAAAGCGATAGGTTTTTCCGTCCGATAAGCGCTTTGCGAATGCGTTTTGTTCGGTCAAAAGCGTGATTGTTCGTTCCGCCTCAGCATCGCCCGTAACGAAAGCTGCCATTTCCGCGGTGAATTCGTCGCAAAGTCCCATAACGGCCAGAAATTCGCGTTTTCTCGCGGAAAGTGGTTCAATCATGGCTTCGGTAAACATGGTATAAATGTCGGAATTGCTGTCCGGGAGCACGCCGCATTCCAAAAGTGTGCGAAGGTTCAGATAAACTGCCGCAAACCAGCCTTCGGTAGAACTCAGAATTTGATCTATTTCATTATCCGCAAGCGAAAGCCCGCAGCGATGCGCATAGATAGACAGTTCGGTATGGTTCAGGCGGAGCAGATCTGCACCGATGGTGTGAACCCGGTTTCCGAGCCGAATGAGCTGCGGAGCAGACAGAAAACAATCTCTGCCTGCAACCAGCAGATGAACATTCACAGGCAGGCGGTCTGCAAGCGTACAGAGGAAGCTTGGCACACGTCTGTCAGTGAGAAGGTGGAAATCGTCGATAAAAATGTAGCACGGTAAGTCGCCCGCAAGCTCGTGACAGAGATCATCTGCGAGGAGACTTTCTCCGGCATCATCGGACGGACATGCATAGTTTAGCAGAAACGAAAATCCGGCGTGCTCGAAGGCTTTCTGAACGCTTTTCCAAAGAACCGCAAGATTGTCAGAATAAACGCTGATGCGTATAACCTTTTCGGATTCAGATTTTGCGCGTTCGGAGAGAAACCAGTTGATTGCAGTGGTTTTGCCGTAACCCATCGGCGCGACGACAGTCGTCAGAGCACAGCGTGCGATGGGGCGCAGGCTTTCCTGCAGCCGCTCGGATATATAGGTGGTATTCAGGTTTTGCTTTCGCTTCGGCATGTTGATTTCCTCCGATATTTCTATGTGTTAAAATCATTATATAGGAATTGACGCAGAGATTCAAGAAAATTACAATTTTAAGACAATCAAAAAGCCTTGAAAATATTGGAATTTCAAGGCTTTTCGTTTGGTGGACGATGAGGGGTTCGAACCCTTGACCTCTGCGTTGCGAACGCAGCGCTCTCCCAGCTGAGCTAATCGCCCTTGTTTAGATAAAATTATCATAGCACATAAGCGGGCAGGATGCAAGAGTAGGTAAACATGATGCTGTATTTTTTTACTTTGTTCGCGTGTTTTCTCTTGAAAAGTGTCGATATTATGTAGTAAAATATAAAAAATTAACAGAATCTTTATATATAATTCAGGAAACGAGGCGAAGAACAATGAACCAGCATGTAGAAAAGGCAGAAAAAATCAGAAGTCAGATGCCTGTGACGAGCAACTGTGCACAGACAATTATGCGTGTGTATGCAGAGGAAATGGGAATTTCGGAAGAAACTGCGGCACAGATTGCCTCCAATTTTGGAGGTGGCATGAAATGCGGAAGTGTTTGTGGCGTGGTTACAGCAGGACTTATGGTGCTAGGCGCAAAAGG
>CAKQVC010000089.1 GCA_934277655.1 uncultured Clostridia bacterium | reverse complement strand
CTTAGAAAACTATGTTGTTTCCGAAATAAAAAAAACATACTTAAATTGCGGAATAGAGCCGTATCTTTACTATTATCGTGATAAAGATGCCAAAGAAATTGATATCGTATTAGAACATGATGGAATGCTAAACCCTATAGAAATAAAGAAGACAGCGAATCCCGGAACAGAATTGACGAAAGTTTTTCATCTGTTGGATAAATCCTCCACCCCGCGTTCTAAAGGTGCGGTAATCTGCATGAAACCCGAACTAAGTGCAATTGATAAAGACAATTACATTATTCCGATTTGGATGATTTAATGGGAAGTGAGAATAAAGCCTTCTCGAAAAAAATATTTTCCCGTATAAACATCCAACCCAGAGCCTCCGCCCGAGGCTCTTTTTTACTCCCGTTTCCCCGCAAAATCCATGCTGAAAAGCCATCTCCCACGCCCCGGCAGAGTATCCCAAAACCTTGATTACAGCTGCTGTTTTTTCATAACTACAAGTGCTTGACATTATATCGGCGCACCGATATAATAAAACCAGGAGGTTCGGCAATGACATTAGAGACATTACTAAAAACGAAAGGCTTTTCAAAAGCAGACCTTTCCCATATTAGCGGAATTCCAAACACAACGATTTTAGACATTTGCGCCGGCCGGAGCTTGATAAAAAATTGCAAAGCCGACACAGTCAGAAAATTAGCACTTGCTTTAGGTTGCAGTATGGAGAATATTATGCTGCTTGATAATAATCAAGAATATGATGCTCAAAACGGGAAACCAACTGACGCAGCTTATTTGGAACAGGATTTACCGCAGTACCTGCAAAGTTCAATTCAAGCCATAAAAAAATCCTGGGAAAAAGAAGCTCGAGGAGAAAAAGATTTGAACTGGGATGTTGCTTGGTGCGACCTCAATGCAGATATTAACTATGCGGAAACAGAGCAGGTAATCTCTTCTGAGCAAGCATGGTATCTGAGGGAAAAATATTTAGGAATGGAGCGTGTTTAGTATGATAGATTTTACAAACCTTCCAATTAAAAAGAAAACCTATGCCGGAGCGAATGGAAGCAAAATCTGCGTTGTTTACGAAGATGAACCATATATGCTAAAGTTCCCCGGATTTGCCCTAAGAAATAAAGAATTAAGTTATGCAAATGGCTGCATTTCAGAATACATTGGATGCCACATTTTTGCGAGTGTCGGTATTGATGTTCAAAAAACGTTGCTTGGCGTCTATAAAAAAAATTCCCAAGAAAAAATTGTGGTTGCATGTAAAGATTTTACGCGTCCCGGTGTTGTCCTTCAAGATTTTGCCTCACTCAAAAATACCATCATTGATTCGGCTCATAATGGATATGGGACAGAACTGGAAGATATCGAAAATACAATCTTATGGCAAACAGCGATTCCTTCCGAAAAACTGCTCCCTTGGTTTTGGGATATGTTCATTGTTGATGCATTGATCGGCAATTGGGATCGCCATAATGGTAATTGGGGATTTCTATATGACACATTAACGGATGAAATGCAGATTGCCCCGATTTTTGATTGCGGAAGCTGTCTATTTCCTCTGGCAGATGAAAGTATTATGCGTGAGGTTCTGATGAACAAGGATGCCTTGAACTTCCGTATATTTGAAATACCTCTGTCGGGTATTAGACAGAATAATACGAAAATCAATTATTTTGATTTCATTTCTTCACTCAACAACAAAAACTGTAATGATGCATTACTGCGAATTGTTCCTAGAATCAATATGGCGGAAATCTATCATATCATTGATACCACACCACTCATTACAGAACTTCAGTCAAAATTTTATAAAACCATTCTTGCTGCGCGAAAAGAGAAAATCTTAGATTTTTCTTTCCATAAGCTACAGCAAAAGTAAGCCAACTTTCCTGCATAAACATCCAACCCGGAGCCTCCACCGAGGCTCTTTTTTACTGCCATTTCCCCGCAAAATCCATGCTGAAAAGCCCTCTCCCATGCCCCTGTAGACCACCCCAAAACCTCGATTGCAGTTGCTGTTATGTTCACTTTCTCATTCAGCTCAGCGTTCGCTGCTATCGCTGCAGGCGATGCACCGGATACAATTAGCGACAGCTATTTCGAAAATTTATGGGCTGATTTTGTGAAAGTTACAACTGACAGTGAAACTATCGCAATTGACACTTACAACGTAGACAAAGCCGTAGTAGCAGGTTTCAAAACAGAAGCTAAAGCTGCATATGATGCATATATGCAGACGGCAACTGGATACGTAACAGAGGCTGACACATTCAAAGGTGTTATTCTTGGAGATACCACCAAAGCAAAAGCTTTCAAATTAGCTGTTGCTGCTGCACAGTTCGCGGCGGACAAGAACGATGCTATCGCTAAGTTGGGAACAGTGCCTACTTACAACTATTCCACCGAAGCTATGTCCAGTACTGAAGCTACAAAAGCTGAAGCTGCAACTAACGACAAAGTAAAATTTGTTGATAAGGACTACACTTATCAAAAGGCTGCAGAAAAACTTGTTGAGTTCTTCAAAGGTGAAGTAGAAGATCTTGATGACTTCAACGCTGATGTGGCAGTAGCAAATTATAAAAAGGCATCTGAAGATATTGCGGACATTTTAGATAATGCTGTATATCCTGTTTGCACAGAAGCTACAGTTTCCAGTACGACAGTAATCACTTCCACTGGCAACTATGATTTAAAGGTTGCATATTCCGGTCCCGCAGTGAAGACTGGTGATGTTGATGGGAAGGGAACAACTATTTCCTATGTTCTGTTCGATGCTACAAGCAATTGGTCTACAAAGGGCGTTGATACTGGAAATAAAACAGAAGCTGCAGATGTAGCTGCAAAAAAAGCTGCTAATGCAGCTGCATATGCAAGATATATTGCAGAAAATCCTAAAAACACAGAATATGCTGATAAATGGTTAAAAGTTGCAAATGTATTAGCAGAAGAAAATATTGCTGCAACTGAGCCAGATGGAACAGTCTATGCAAAAAAAGCAGATGCAATAAAAGAATTAGAAGACTATGCTGCTAAGTATGGTGCTGAAAAGAACGCTCAGGGACAACTTATTAGAGACGCTGCAAAAGTGCAGAAATATCTTGAAAAAGGTACCGTAGCAATCGCAAAAGCGGCAGATAATGACGCTACAGCAGCAGCGTTAGAAACAGCAAAAACGAATATTCTTAATGCTAAGAGCGAAATGATCGCAAATGAGCTTACATTTGTAAAGGATTCTGCTAAGAAAGCAATGGAATTAACCATTTCTGATGCGGAAAAAGATGAAACTTACTATGAAGCAGAACTTGCAAAAGTAAAAGAATATGCAGCAACTTATACTGCAAAAGTAGAAGCTGCAGAAGATAAAGCAGACGTTAAAGATGCTTACGAAAAGTTCTTAGAGAAAGTTGCTGATGTTAGCGAAGCAGCTGACTTAAATACTACTTGGAAAACACAGATGACCACTGAGGGAAAGGCAGCAAAAGTTCTTTACGATGCAGCGAATGCATACGTAGTATTTGTAAATAACGATAAGACTGATACCAGTGGCGATTATGTAGACAGTGACGTATTAAAAGCAAGACTTGCTGAAATGATTGGCAAATCTGGTGTTAGAACAGAAAAAGAAATCAAGGCTCTGAAAGATGAAGCACTTAAAGTAGCACAGGCATTACCTACAAATGATGCTGTAAAGACTGCAAAGAAAGCTGCAGAAGATGCAATCAAGGCAATTCCTACAAAGGTAACTGTTGCCGATTTAGCTGCAGTGCAGGCTGCTTCTGATGCAATTAAAGCTTACGTTGATCTTAAAGGAGATGCAGCTGCTATTTCAAACAAAACAAGCTATAATACTGCTGTTACACAGCTTGTAAATGCATACAATTCGCAGTTCGCACAGCAGGTTGCAAAACTCTCTACTACAGACGAAGCTGCAATCAAAGCTACCATTACAGATATTGACGCTGCCTTAGATACATTAGATGCTCTTAAGGAAGCAACTCCTTCAAAGACATTCTTACAAGGCTTGAAAGACAAGTTAAACGGCAATGATTATTTAGGAAAAATTAAAACTAATGAAAAGAAAGCCGTTGAAGATGCAATCAAGGCAATTCCTTTGAATGTAACAGAGGCTGATAAAGCAACTGTTGAAAACGCAAGAAAACTGTATGATGCATATGTTGCTAAGTACAATGACTACGAAGCACTTTACAACACAACCGGAACTCCTGTTGATGCAGATTATACTAAGGGTTATGCAGCAGATGACTTCACTGATATCTCTGCATTAACTGCAGCAGAAACAGTTCTTGGCCTCAATGCAGTCGATCCTGCAGAACTTGTAAAGGGATTAAAGCTCACTGCAAAATCCACAGCTAAGAAGGGCTCCATCACGGTTACTTGGACAGTTAAGGGCGATGCTTCCGTTGCTGATGGTTTCCAGGTTTGGAAGTCCACAAAGCAGTCCAAAGGCTATAAGAAAGCATTCACAACCACAAAACAGTCCTACAAGAACACTAAGGGCTTAAAGAAGGGTACTAGATACTACTACAAAGTGAGAGCTTATAAAGTAGTTGACGGTAAGAATGTTTACTCTGACTGGTCCAATAAGGCATACAGAAAAGCTAAATAGTTTTTTCGAAGCTTTGAACTAAATAACTGATCAAACAAAGACCTCCTAAGGATTTTCCAAGGGAGGTCTTTTTCGTAAAACCATTTTTGTATAAAATGCCATTATTGTAGTACAATATCTATAAAATAGTTTATGCAACCAATGGCACAAACTTGATTGTTTTTTAAGTTTATGCTATGCTTATCCGTGATTTATTTGATATTTACATGCGTTATGGCGGCATGCCCGGAATTGCAGATGTTGGATGGGAACAAGAACGGGTTCTTCCACTTTTAGAAGGGATCTATTCTACTGTTGTGATTCGAGATATTCTGGAAAGAGAAAGGCGCCGTGGACAACGCCAGCTCACAGATGCGATTCTTTTAGAAAAAATTATGCGTTTTCTCGCAGGTAATATCGGCAGTAATATTTCAGCAACCTCTATTGGAAATACATTAGTAAGTGAAGCGGAAGAAAAACTATATATCCAGGTTACCGAGTCCATGGAAAGCGAGGATGTACGGAAACGTGAACTGACCCCACTCATGAAAATCCCGGATAATTACGAAAAAATTGTTCTTTCCCTGCAGCCAGGGTTAGATACCTCTTACGAGGGAATTCGTTCCCTTAACCTGATAGATTGGCTGATTGAAAGACTTTAATGCATAAAAAGACCTCCCAAGGATTTTCCGAGGGAGGTCTTGTATTAAGGCTATTCCATACAGATTTCAACATCTTTGCCGCAAAAGGCCACACCATATTTGCAAATATTCGTAATACCTTTCGCCTTCATTTCAGCATCATAGTTCCTATCCTTTATCTGCCTCAAAGCTTCAGAGGCGAAAAATTCAAGTTCACTGCGATTTTTTCGAGCTTTTAGCTCAATTAGAATACCAGGAAATCTTTTGTTTTTCGGCATCAGCTGAATATCATATCGCCCATATCCTGATTCTCGATTGGATGCGACATAATACTGATCACTCAGAGCTGCACACAAGCCTAAAAGCAATCCATGATAAAAATTTTCTCCGACCGTATCATAGCAGCTAACAGATTCTAATAGCAGCTTTCGCAATTCCTCCTTTAGCAGTGAGGGATTTCCTGTATAAAGTGCCTCCTGTATTGAAATGGAAGCTCCTAGAGGCACAATCTGACTGAACTTTTGCAAAATCTCTTTGTTATACACTAGCTGTATTTCGCGGTTCGGCAAAGCCACTTCACACATAAAATCCCCGGTGATCGAAAGTCCGGTGTGTAAGGATTTCAAATACCCTGCAACCAGTAAAAAGCTGTAGATGGAAGACGGGTTCTTTTGAATCTGCGGATAAATCACACTGGTATCGATATAGGTTAAAAACGACTCGCCCTGTAACAGACGCTGCAGCCTGTCATAGACATCGCTGCCAGCTTCAGTCAGAACTTCTCCAATAATTTCATTGCTGCCGGTCGACTGCCAGTATGCACCGGGACGGCAATCATTGCGAAAATAGTTAATGACCGACCACGGATTAAAAATCTCAGTCTCTCCGAAACGGTAGCCATCATACCAAGTAGTAATTTCTTCAAACTTATCTTCCGCATGATAATAGCGTGCCATTTCTAAAACTTCATCAGCAGTAAAGCCAAAATAACTGCTGTATTTGTTATCTAAAATGGAGTTGATAGTCAGATTGTTCAGACCGCTGAAAATACTTTCTTTCGCTACCCGGAGGATGCCGGTCAGGAAACCGAAGCTAAGGTGTTTGTTATCCTTCAGACCACCTGAAAAAAGGTTGCGGACAAACAGCACAACTTCCTCATAGAAGCCACGCAGATGACCTTGTTGGATCGGCGTGTCATACTCATCAATGATGATAACAGGTGCGATGCCATGAAAATCGTGAAGCATCTTGGAAAGCATCTGTAGGGAAATTTCTAGATCATTCTGGTCAGCAGTTCCTCCTACGATACGTATGTAGTATTCATAATCGGAATTTCTTTGTGAGTCGTTTAGTTCTGCATGCCGCTTAAACTCTAGGGAGATATTTTCATAAATGCTGCGATAGGTTTCGTTCCAGTTTTCTTTTTTTACATCCTTAAAGCTGATAAAGATAACAGGATATTTCCCCTGGAAAGCTCGATATTTTTCGCCACATGCCCATATCTTTTTATCCCGGAAAAAGACCGATGTGTCTTCTGCAGTTTTTTCAAAAAACGTTCGGAGCATATCCATATTAAGGGTTTTACCAAAGCGACGAGGGCGGGTAAAGAGGGAAACCATCGGGCGTTCATCAAGAAAATCTTTGATCATCAAGGTTTTATCTACATAATAATATTCCTGAGCCAGACGATAATCAGAAACTCCGACTGGAAGAGGAAGTCCGTGTTTTCGCGCTTGTTTTTTATATGCGCCGGATTTTACACGATGGTCCTGCGGTTTCGATGTATCTGCAGGGATAAGCCAGTTTCGACCCTGCTTTTTTGCACCGGTAATCTGACCGGTCTTGCACATTTCGCTGACTCTGCGTGCAGTCAAATGCCACCGTGCAGCTGCATCTTTAACATATATCATGCCGTCCATCATTCTTACCTCCACTTAAGATGTATCTTAAGAACTATTATATCAAAATATCGGAATAATATCAATTAAAAGAGGAATAAAATCAAATATAAATGATATTGTTCCGGATAAGGAGATTTATGAAGTAAGAAAAGACCTCCCTTGGAAAATCCTTAGGAGGTCTTTGTTTGATCAGTTATTTAGTTTGAATCATTCGATTCATTATTTAGCGATTCTGATAGCCTTGTTGGACCAGTCGGAGAAGTAAGTCTTTCCGTCTACTACTTTGTAAGCTCTAACTTTGTAGTAATATCTGGTTCCCTTCTTCAGGTTCTTAGTATTCTTGTAAGTCTGCTTGGTTGTAGTGAATAACGGCTTGCTTCCGAATCCGCTGTTCTTCTTAGTGGATCTGTATAC
>CAKQVC010000088.1 GCA_934277655.1 uncultured Clostridia bacterium | reverse complement strand
ACCACGAGCATGGCGATCACTGTGGATGCGGCTGTGGACATGATCACGAAGGACATCACCATGCAGATGAAGTATTCAACAGCATCGGCATTGAAACTCCAAAGAAATTCACAGAAGAAAAAATTAAAAAAGCGCTGGAAGCACTGGAAGATCATAAAACTTATGGATTTGTCCTCAGAGCGAAAGGTATCGTAGAAGGCGAAGATGGTCAGTGGATCCACTTTGACTATGTTCCGGGAGAACCGGATGTAAGACACGGCAGCGCCGGTGTTATCGGCAGACTTTGTGTGATCAGTGCAGATATTGATGAAGAAAAAGTTCGCCAGTTGTTTGAAGTATAAAAGAAGTATAAAAAAGGACTTCTTGCTTACGAGTGATAAAGAATGATAACAGGAGAAAATAAAATTGATGATGAATCAGACAAGAGAAATACCCGTTTATTTGTTTACCGGATTCCTGGATGCCGGAAAAACTACGTTTATACAGGAAACTCTGGAAGATCCGGCATTTAATGACGGACAGAAAACCCTGGTTCTGATCTGCGAAGAGGGAGAAGAGGAATTTTCGCCAATTAAATTTGCCTCTTCTGGTTGCAAAATCGTAACCATTGACGAGGAAGAAGAACTGACGGAAGCCTATCTTTCCCAGCTGCAGAAGGAAATCGGATTTGAGAGGGTTGTAGTGGAATACAACGGAATGTGGCTGCTGGATACCTTTTATCAGGCGATGCCTCAAAGTTGGGTAGTCTATCAGGAAATGACCTTTGCAGATGCAAGAACATACCTCACATATAATGCGAATATGAGAAACCTGGTTGTTGACAAGATTAAATCAACGGAAACCATTGTTTTTAAGCATTTCACAGCAGCTATGGATAAGATGGCTTATCACAAAATTGTTCGTGCTTTGAACAGAAGATGCGACATCATTTATGAATATGGTCCGAACAATATTGAAATTGATAATATTGAAGATCCGCTTCCATTTGATCTGACTGCAGATGTTATCGTCATTGAAGACAGAGATTATGCCGTATGGTACTCTGATATGAACGATGAAGAAGCAAAATATTACGGAAAGACTGTCAAGTTCCGAGGTAGAAGCCTGCTTGGTGGAGGTCTGAAACCGGATGAGTTTGTAATTGGCAGACATATCATGACCTGCTGTGCAGAAGATATTCAGTTTGGTGGACTTGTCGCAAAATATGCAGACAGCCAGAGTCTGGAACATGGCGGCTGGGTGGAAATTACTGCAAAGATTGAAAAAGAGTACAACGATATGTACCAAAGCGAAGGGCCGGTATACCACGTACTGGAACTGAAAAAAATCCCGCCGATTGCAGATGAAGTTGCAACGTTCTATTAAGTTTGACAATGGCAGAGAATGAAAAGGTAAGAAAAAATATTTTCAAAACTTAAAATGCCTATTGAAAAAGAGGCAGTATGTGGTAATGTTTTGGCGAGTGATATATGTCGTATGCATCAAGATATACGATGCCCGGCATATATTTTAAAAGATAAGTTAGCCAATGCTAACTTAAAAGATGAATATCGTTTGTTGTGAGTATTGGCAAGCGGTAGATCAAAACAGGGAAAGGAGGCTAATCAAAAAGTAAAGTACTTATTTAAGACAGGATTTCCAAAGGTTACACGAAAAAACCTTTGACAAGAAAGAAAAGTACAGGAACCAGAAGGGACGGAAGCAGGTTCATGGTCTTAAAACCCTTGATCTTCAAAATGGAAAGACCGGAAGCTGCAATCAGAAATCCGCCTACGATGGAAAGCTCTGTCATAAAAGAATCCGAAATAAAGTCGGCAAGAAAACTTGCTCCGAGGTAGATGCTGCTCTGCCATACGAAAAGAACGGCGGCGGCAATCGCAATGCCGATGCCGTAAGTGGAGGCAAGAACCATGGAAGTTACCAGATCTAAGGTACCATTGGTAAACAGGAAGGTCTCATCGCCGTAGATTGCACTTTGGATCGGACCGAGAATACATAAAGTCCCGATGCAGAAAAGTAGAATGGCAGTTGAGAGACCCTGTGCAAGACCGGTGCCGCCTTTGCGGTCAACCAGACGTTGAAATTTTCCGTCGATATCGATCGTGGTTCCTGCAATGCTTCCCAGTGCCAGGCTGACAATGAACAGAACAGGATACGAGCTGTCTGGCATGTTGTTGACAATGGAGTTGATGCCAATCCCGGCAGCAGCAAGACCCATCGCATCGAACAAGACTTCCTGTTGTTTAGGCTTGAGTCCCTTCTTTAAAAGGCTGCCGACAATGCTGCCAATCAGGATCATACAGGTGTTATAAATGGTTCCAATCATTTTCTTAGCTTATCTGGCGGAAGAACCTTTTGAAATCAGTATGCCAGATTTTCCTTTCCTCAATACTTCTTTAAATGCTTCTTTTATATTTTCTGAAAATTTCTACAAGTGACTAAATAGAATTGTATGCTTTTCCTTGCGTTTTGAAAAGCGACAGTTTATAATATGGATATGAAAAAAATTCATATCAGATAATGACAAAAAAGACAACTGCAAAAATACGAAATATCAAGCAGTAGATTTGAAATTTAAACTTAGGCCACGTGATACGTGTCATAAGCTGCAAGCAAAAGATGGAGGTTCAAGTGTTTCATGGATGCTAAAAAAGTAAAAGTCATATTGAAAGCAATAGAACGGGGGAGCCTGAAAGCGGCCGCGGAAGAGAACGGTTATACGCCGTCCGGACTTTCTCATCTGCTTCAGAATATGGAAGAAGAACTGGGAGTAACTTTGGCAGAACGCAATAACAGAGGCATTGCATGGAGTCGTGAGGGCAGTCAACTCGCACCGTTTTTCCGGGACTTTGTGCAAGCTTATCAGATTTTGCTCCGAGAAGCGGAAAATCTGCGTGAAGAAGCGGAAGCTGTCGTGCACATTGCGGCATATGCCAGCATTGCTAAGAGCTGGATGCCGGGGCTTGTCAGTGAATTCCGAAAGAACTATCCAAAAGTGAAAGTCGATATTCAAGTGCAGGGACGGCAGGAACTGTACCGCAATATGGCAAACGGCAGATGGAATATGATTTTTGCATGTTATGATGAAACCTGTGATTATGGTTTTGTGCCGCTTCAGAATGATCCGTTTTATGCAGTACTCCCTCAGCAGAATAAGATGCTGGAGGCTTTACAGATAACCGGAGAAAAGGCAGAACTTACAGCCAGCGAGGAAGATGAAAGGCACAGTGAAAATGAATTTTCAATCAGAGATTTTGAAAAATATGTTTTTATCATGCCATCTTATGGAGAAGATGTGGAGGTGAGTGAACTTCTGGAAAAACATGGTGTGCATCCACAGCTTCTTGCTGCCAAGGCAGATGACCCCGTGATCCTGGGGATGGTAGCAGGTGGCATGGGAATCAGCCTTTTATCGGAACTGGTGCTGAAAGGAAGCAGTGAAAAGATAAGGAAGATCCCGGTATGGCCATCATCTGGAAGACTTCTGGGGATTGTTCATAAAAATCAGGGACAGCTCAGCCAGGCAGAACGGGATTTTCTTGCTTTTGCGATTGACTACATGAAAGAATTCTAAAAAATATTAAAGTATCTTCAAAAAAACATTTCCCCTTATAAAGCTGTTTACAAGGACGAAAAAAAGTATTATGCCCAAAGAAAAACATCGGAAAAGTGTTGAAATTTCAGAATGTTCAGAAAATTCAGAAAATTATATTATGGATCGTAAATATATTTTTTATAAAAATGTTGTAGAAAAGCACAGAAATCGCGTGTTGACTTCCATTCGAAACGTGATATACTACTTGTAGCTAAAGAATGAAATTGAGGTAATATATGGAGAATCAAACGAAAACAAGCCTGTCAGAGATCCGAAAGGGTATTACAAAGATAGATAATCAGATGGCAGCGCTTTTTGAAGATAGAATGAAACTGGTAGGGGAAGTTGCCGACTATAAAAAGGCAAATGGACTTGCTATTTATGATCCGGAACGGGAAGAACAGGTGCTTCTTAACGGTAGCCAGAGAATCAAAGAGCCGGAATATAAATCTTACTATTATAATTTCCAGAAAAATCTGATGGAAATTTCCAGACGATATCAAAGCAAGATAATGGAGGGGCTGAGAGTAGCTTATTGTGGAACGGAAGGAGCTTTTGCACATATTGCGGCCTCTAAAATTTTCCCATCTGCTGAAAAAATAGCTTTCGGAAGCTTTAAAAAAGCTTATGAAGCGGCAGAGTGCGGAGCGTGCGACTGTGCGGTGCTTCCAGTTGAAAACAGCTTTGCGGGGGATGTCGATCAGGTCAATGATCTGATGTTTACGGGCTCCCTGTTTGTAAACGGCATGTATGACCTTGCTGTTACCCATGATCTTCTGGGAATACCGGGAACAACACTGAAAGATATTACGACGGTCGTTACTCATCCGCAGGCACTTTCACAGTGTGCATCCTTTATAAAGGAAAATGGGTGGACGGAAATTGAATATTCTAATACAGCCTTGGCGGCCGAATATGTTAAGCAGAAAAATGATAAACGAATCGCAGCAATCGCGAGTGCAGAAACGGCACAGCTGATGGGGCTGGATGTTGTGGCAAGAAGTATCAACGATGACAGGACCAATACGACGAGATTTGCCGTTTTTTCCAGAACCGAGAGCAGGGCAGCCGATCACGGCAGCAAGCCACTGTTTTCCCTGGTATTTACAGCACGAAATGAAGCCGGAGCACTGGCAGAAGCACTTAGCATCGTCGGACGGCACGGGTTCAACATGCGGACGCTTCGTTCCAGACCAATGAAAGAGCTGCTCTGGAAGTATTACTTCTATGTAGAAGCAGAAGGCGATATTCACGGAGAAGAAGGCAGAAAATGCCTGGAAGAAATGAAAAGCTGCTGCGATAAGATAAAAGTTGTCGGATCCTACAATAATCTCCACGATTGATGCAAGCTGCCCCGAGCTGCTGACGGGAAACAACGGTAGAAAATTTTCGGAGCGAGTCACGGAACATGATGTCAGGAAATTTTTTCGGAAAATTCCGGCAGAAATGCCAGAGGAAAACGAAGGTAGTAACGGCAGGAAACGAAAGCAGTGGCAGAAAAGGAAAGGAAAAAACAGAATGATTTTACCTGTTGATTTAGGAAAAAACAGTTATGATATAACACTCGAAAGAGGAACACTGGACAGAGCAGGAGAGATTTTTGACCTGGATCGGAAAGTACTGATCGTGACCGACAGCGGCGTGCCGGAAGAATACAGCCAGAAGCTTGCAAAAGCCTGCAAAGAAAGCTATATTCTCACGATCCCGCAGGGAGAGGAGTCGAAAAATCTGGATACATTCCAGAAAGTATGTAAAGCCCTTTTGGAACACAGTTTTACAAGGAAAGACTGTGCAGTGGCAGTTGGAGGCGGCGTAGTCGGGGATCTGACTGGATTTGCAGCAGCCTGCTATATGAGGGGCATCGATTTTTATAACGTGCCGACAACTCTGCTTTCTCAGGTAGACTCCTCGGTGGGAGGCAAGACCGCGGTGGACTTTAACGGGATCAAAAATATTATCGGTGCTTTTTATCAGCCGAAAGGTGTGCTGATAGATCCGGATGTTTTGAAGACGTTAAACCAGAGGCAGTTTGCCTGCGGTGCAGCCGAGATCATCAAGATGGCGGTATCTTTAAACGGAAACTTCTTCGAAAAGCTGGAAAAAGAACCAGTGGCGCAGGATTTGGTTAACAATATTGCAGAGGCATTGAAAATAAAAATTGATGTCGTACAAAAAGACGAAAAAGAGCAGGGACTCCGTCGGGCATTGAATTTTGGGCACACATTGGGACATGGAATTGAAAGCTGCACGGAGCTCTATCACGGCGAATGTGTTGCACTGGGGATGCTGACCATGTGCAGCAGTGAAATCCGTGAGCGGCTGATTCCTGTACTGACCCGGGAAAATCTTCCGGTTGCATGTCCTTCAAGTGTCTCAGCAGAAGTGGTTGTCGAAGCTGCCATGCACGATAAGAAGGCAGCCGGAGATCATATTGTAGCGATCTATGTAGCCAAAGCAGGAAATTTCCAGATTGTAAAAGAAGATAGGAATGGGCTTCTTGAGGCACTGAAGGAGGTGCTGGCATGAAGAATATCTTTGGATCGAATCTGACACTGACTCTTTTTGGCGAAAGCCATGGAACGGCGATCGGTGCAGTGTTGGACGGACTGGCACCAGGCATCCGGATCGATATGGAATACATCCGGCAGAAAATGCAGCAGAGAAAAGCAGTTGGGAAGATTTCAACCAAGCGGCAGGAGGCCGATGAGGTTGAAATTCTGAGCGGTGTATTCAATGGATACACGACAGGGACACCGCTGGCTCTGGTCATCCATAATCAGGATACGAAGAGCAAAGACTACAGCAAAATGCAATACACCGCAAGACCGTCCCATGCCGATTATACAGCAAATTGCAAGTATGGCGGTTTTCAGGATTACCGGGGAGGCGGACATTTTTCCGGCAGGATTACAGCTCCGGTTGTAGCGGCAGGCGCAATCATCCTTCACGCTCTGGAAGAGAAAAATATTCATATCGGTACACATATTAAACAGTGCCACGGAATCTGTGACCGTGAATTCGAAAATCTGAACGAGGACTTGAAAATGCTTGCCGAATCAGATTTTCCTGTGTTGGACAGCAGCGCAGCCTCCGCGATCCGGGCAGATATTGAAAAGATGGCTGCAGAGGGCGACAGTGTAGGTGGCGTGCTGGAAACGGCGGTAAGCGGGATTCCTGCAGGAGTAGGAGAACCCTGGTTTGATACGCTGGAGAGCATTCTGGCGCACGGATTATTTTCTATTCCGGCGGTAAAGGGCGTGGAATTCGGAGCCGGATTTGCGATTGCAGATATGACCGGGTCAGAAGCAAACGACGCTTTCCGATGGGAGAGTGGAAAAGCAGTTACCGTTACAAATAACAACGGCGGTATCAATGGCGGCATTACCAACGGTATGCCGGTTCTGTTCCGGACAGCAGTGAAACCGACGCCATCGATTTATAAAAAACAGGACACCATTGATTTTCAGAAGGGAGAAAACAAGGAGCTTGTTATCGAAGGCAGGCACGATCCAGCAATCATCCACAGAGCGAGAGTTGTGGTAGACGCCATGACGGCACTTGTTATCGGAGATCTTCTGACAGGACGAATGGGAACCGACTATTTAAGAAGCAATGTATAAAAGGAGCAAACTTTAAGTAAACAAAATCATTGTCAATAGTGATTAAATATGTTAAAACATACTCATGGAGGGCATTGTTATGAACACATCTAATATCACTAATTACAAACCAAAAGATTTTGCTGAATTATTGGGTGTCTCAGTCAAAACGTTACAACGTTGGGATAGAGAGGGGATTCTAAAAGCAAATCGAACACCAACTGGTAGGCGTTATTATACTTATGACCAATATCTTCAGTTTAAGGGTATAAATACTGAAAATGATAATCGTCAGAAAGATGAACTTGTACAGGATATTGTGTCCATACTTCACGTTTTTTCTTGTAGATTGTACGGCCTTCGTAAGTATAAAAAACAAATAGAAGGGGATGAAGAAATTGCTAAAGAGCTTCAAAACGGAAATAAACCCGACAGTCGAGCAAAAAATCA
>CAKQVC010000087.1 GCA_934277655.1 uncultured Clostridia bacterium | reverse complement strand
ATACTGCAGATAGTTTGACGAAAGTGGATTATCGTACGGTTCAGGTTTCGTCCGGCGACACTTTGTGGTCACTTGCACAGCATTATATGCCAGAGACAGCTGATGTCCGCGAAGCTGTTTATCAGCTCTGCGAGATTAATCAGATCAGTGCCGATACCTTATATGCCGGCATGACAATTCAGATCCCAATTTATCATTAATCAAATGCGAATCCGGAAGAGTCTGTCGAAAAGAGAGCATCAGATAGAATGACGGATATTCTGGATTCACATCTATACAAATGCCGTGCGCGTCCATACCATTATTAAAAAAAAATTGAAAACTCGCTTAAAACGCAAATCAGAGCCTCAGATTTGCGTTAATAGTAGCAGTGGTTCCTGAATTGCAGATGAATCATTCGATAGTGTGAGAAATATATTATTTAAGAGTGAGGTTGTATGAGAGTTTAACCGGATTGATGCCGTATTGAACGATACTGAGTAAATTTAAGTTTTAAATATATAACTATTCCCAAAATTAGAATTTAAGGAATAGTTATATAAATTCTATACTCTTATTGTCAGTTATCTTCCTTTATGATACAATAGTTTAAAAGCCCTTGACTTTATTTATTATTAATAATATAAATATAAATGAATATGTCAATCATCACTTCAGGAGAACTTTCTATGAATATCATTTTAGCCGCAGCTCTCTTGCCTGCGATCATTCTTATGGTTTATGTCTATAGCCAGGATAAAGTCGAAAAAGAACCCTTAGGGCTTCTTGTAGCATTATTCGGATACGGTGCAATTTCGTGTATTCCTGCTAGTATTTTGGAACAACTTTTTACCGGTGTTTTAGATAACTTTGATATTACAGATAAAACAACTTATTATCTTATCTTGTGTTTCGGGATTATCGCTGTTGCTGAAGAAGGTTCGAAACTTTATTTTCTAAAAAGAAAAACCTGGAAAAATCCGGAATTTAACCATACCTTCGACGGTCTTGTTTATGCAGTATTCGTCGGACTGGGTTTTGCAGGTCTTGAAAATATCATGTATGTCATGAATTACGGATTCGGGGTTGTTGTTTCCAGAGGCCTTCTCGCAATTCCGGGACACTGTACTTTCGCTGTGTTTATGGGGCTTTTTTATTCCCGTGCAAAATTATATGACCGCTATGGTTATCAGGGGCGTTCTAAATTGTCCATGATCTTTGCATTCCTGGTGTCCCTCCTCCTTCATGGATTCTATGACTTCTGCCTGATGATGTCAAACGAGCATTTGACAATGGTTTTCTTTGGATTTGTAATCATCGTTGACATTGCCTCGCTCTTTATTATCAAGCAGCAGTCAAAAAGTGATTACTATATCTGATGCAAACTTTATGAGACTACAGCCGGTCAAGATAGCTTTGTAGGATAACAACAGCCGCCTGCTTATCGATGACTTTCTTCCGATCCTTTCGTTTCACATCTGCATCAATCAGTACACGCTCTGCAATTACAGTGGTAAAACGTTCATCCTGCCACACTACTTCAATTCCCTTCATTCCGGTTGAACGCATTTTATTTTCTAACATCGTTCGAAACTCATATACTTTTTCAGTCTGCACACTGTCACTGCCATCCAGATTTTTGTTCAGTCCAATGACAATCGTATCACAGTCATATTCTTTTACAAGATCAAGAATCTTACCAGTATCCTTTCGAATTCCCACTCGTTCCAAAGTCATAATTCCCTGTGCCGTAATGTTAAGCGGATCAGAAACAGCAATTCCAACAGTCTTATCTCCAACATCCAATGCAATTTTTCTCATATTAATTTTCCTTTCCCGACCGAAAAATAAGCGGACTTTTCAGCCCGCCTAAAAATAATCAGCCTATTATGTAAGAAATATCTCTGCAATCCTGCAAAAAATATCACAGAATATTTCCAGAATAACGACAAAAGTACATTCACAAAACGCAGCTCATAGAAAAGCCACATATGTGCAAAACTTTTTTACTGAACATTGATATATCCCCGCAGCATCTCTGCGATCAATTCATCACGATCAACACCTTTAATCAGTGTTCTGGCGTTGTTATAGCTCGTAATATAAGAAGGATCCCCTGAAATCAGATATCCAACCAGTTGATCAATCGGATTATAATCCTTCTCTTTCAGTGCACAGTAAACCTCTTCGATAATCTGTTTATTGCTTTTCTGTGTTTTAAACGCATCAAACATTATCGTATTCTTATCCATTCCAGGGCTCCCCTTTCTAATTAAAATGTAACGTACCCGATCACAACATTTATCGCTTTTGTTGGATTTATTACCGGATACTCCTATTATACTATTTTATCAAACTTTCTGCAACCGCAAATGCATCTTTTATTTTGGATGGATCTTTCGCACCTGCCTGTGCCATGTCAGCTTTACCGCCGCCGCCACCACCAGCTGCTGCGGCTATCTGCTTGATCATATTGCCGGCATGTAAACCTTTTTCCAGTAAATCATCTGTAATAGAAACCATAAAGGTAACTTTACCACCGTTTACTGCAGCAAAGACCATGACAATGCCTTTATGAGAGGCTTTAATGTCATCTGATAATCCTCGTAGATCGTTGATGCTGCAATCTGCAAACTCTTTTGTAATCAGCTTGATTCCATTGATTATCTTTGCATTTGCTATCATTGCATCTACTTCACCGCCCATCGCAGCCTTTTTCAGCTCTTCCAGTTCTTTCTTAACGGCTTTCAGTTCTTCGGTTAATGCTTTTGCACGGTCTGCAAGTGCATTCTTATTGCACTTCAAGGCTTCACAAGTCTGCAACAGGAGATCTTCTGCATCCTTGGCAGCTTTCAGGACCCCGGTTCCTGTAATTGCTTCGATTCTTCTGACTCCGGAAGCAACACCACCTTCCGATACAATCTTGAAAGCACCGATTTCTCCGGTATTTGTCACGTGAGTGCCTCCACAGAGCTCAATAGACCAGTCCCCTACATTCACAACTCGTACTTTGGATCCATATTTTTCTCCAAAGAGTGCCATTGCACCTGTTTTCTCTGCTTCTTCCATGGTCATTTCCGATGTATTTACAGGCATGAAGTCATTGATAACTTCATTTACGATCATTTCTACCTGCTCAAGCTGTTCCTTAGTAACCGCTTCAAAATGCGAAAAGTCGAATCTGAGCATATGTTCATTTACCATCGAACCTGCCTGTTCCACATGGGTTCCCACAACTTCACGAAGTGCTTTTTGTAGCAGATGAGTTGCTGTATGGTTTCTTGCCGTTGCATTTCGCTTTTCAGGATCTACCGCAAGAAGAACTTCCTCGCCTTTATGAATTTCATTGGAAAGGACTTTGATCGTATGATAGAAGATACCATCTTTCTTTTCAACTTTTACAACTTCTGCATCAAAAATTTTATCATCATCTGCGTCTGTCATTGTTGACATAAAACCATTATCGCAAACTTGGCCGCCACCTTCTGCATAAAATGGAGTTTTGTCCAGGACGATAACTGCTTTTTCGCCTTCTGTCGCACGATCTGCCAGACGGCCATCTTTAATGATCGCCAGCACGTTTCCAGTATCCAGAAGCGTTTCATATCCTGTAAATATGGTTTTTTCTACGTCCAGTTCCAACTCGTTTTTATCCCAGCCTTCATCTTCACTGGATTTTCTGTTCTTTCTCGCAAGATCTTTCTGAGCCTGCATATTCGCCTTAAAACCTTCTTCGTCAGCGGTCAGTCCGTTTTCTGCAAGGATTTCCTGTGTAAGTTCCAAAGGAAATCCATAGGTATCATAAAGCTTGAATGCACTTGCACCATCTAAGGCTGTTTTACCCTCTTTTTTCAGGTTATTGATGTATCCGCTGATGATTTCCTCGCCTTTGTCAATGGTAGCTGCAAAATTTTCTTCCTCCACCTGAATGATCTTCTGAATATACGCTTTCTTTTCAACCAGTTCTGGATAAGCATCCCCAGACACTTCTACGACACGGTTCATAAGTTCGGTCAGGAAAATCCCTTGGATGCCAAGAATACGTCCATGTCTTGCCGCTCTTCGAATCAATCGTCTCAAGACATATCCCCTTCCTTCATTTGAAGGCATGATTCCATCAGCGATCATAAAGGTCATCGCTCTCAGATGGTCAGTAATAATACGAATGGATACATCTGTTGGTTTTTCTCCGTCATAATACTCTACACCAGATTTTTCAACAACACCCTGCAAAATATATCGAATTGTGTCTACATCAAAGATGGAGTCTGTGCCTTGCATAACGCATGCCATTCGCTCAAGGCCCATCCCTGTGTCAATGTTAGGATGTGCCAGATTAGAGTATGATCCATCCTCTTCCTTACTGAACTGTGTGAAAACATGATTCCAAATTTCAAGGAAACGATCACAGTCGCATCCCGGTTTACAGTCAGGTTTGCCGCAGCCAAATTCTTCTCCTCTGTCATAGAAAATTTCAGAGTCCGGACCGCATGGTCCCAGACCGATTTCCCAGAAGTTATCTTCTTTGCCGAGACGGACGATATGGTCCGGATTCATCCCCAGACCTTTCCAGATTCCAATTGTTTCCTCATCATCAAGGTAAACTGTTGCCCAAAGTTTGTCCATAGGAAAGCCAAGTTTCTGTGTCAGGAATTCAACACCCCAGGTCAGAGATTCCTTTTTAAAATAGTCCCCAAAGCTAAAATTTCCAAGCATTTCAAAAAATGTACCATGTCTTGCAGTAAGACCTACGTTATCAATATCGCCGGTTCTGATACACTTCTGGCATGTACACATTCTTTTTTTCGGCGGCGTTTCCGTACCTGCAAAATATGCTTTTAAGGGCGCCATGCCGGAGTTAATGATCAGAATGGATTTATCATTTCTGGGAATCAAACTTGCTGATTTTCCTACATAATGCTCTTTCGTTGCATAAAAGTCCAGAAAAAGTTTTCGTATTTCATTTAAACCTAGTTTTTCCATATATGAATTCCTCCTGAATTATAATTCAAAGTTTACTGATTTCTACATGGTCAAAAACAGCTTTTTTCAACCATCGTTCAAAAATCATACAATAGTATTATTGTACCATGAAAAAAACAGAAAGTCTATGGTTTTCCCATAGACTTTCTGTTTCACATTTGATTTTTTAATGTTTTGGCCATTTCCGTCATATCATGTCTGATGCTTATGAGTTCATCTTTCACATCATCCATATGATGAAACGTATCTTTAAATTCCTTTTTCAGCTGATGCTTTGCGTGTGGCTTCATCGACGAATATGCCATAAGTGCAGCAGCGCCTACTGCTGCGATTGTAACTGCTCCTGTAGCCATTTTCATATTTCATCACTCCCCTTCACACATAGTATGAGAAAGTTGAGTCTACATTATACGGACAGATTTTTTTCGATAAAACCACCGCCAAGTAATTTATCTCCATCATAAAAAACAATGGATTGTCCTGGCGTGATTGCCCTCTGCTTCTGTAAAAAAACAGTATGGATTCGGTCGCCGTCTACGTGAATGACCGCTTCTGATGGTTGTGCAGAGTAGCGTACTTTTGCAAGGACCTGCTTTCCGTTATAATCCTCAAGAGTTCCGGATACAAAGCAGTTATCCCTTGAAATTACTTCGTTTTCGAAAAGATCTTCATTATCTCCCAGTACAATTTCGTTACGACTGCAGTCAATATCCGTCACAAAAGCAGGTTTTCCAAGCGCAACTCCCAATCCTTTTCGCTGCCCGATGGTATAGTGAAGAATTCCCTGATGAGTTCCCAATACCTTTCCATTTTTATCAATAAAATTCCCTGGTTTTGAAGAATATCCCAACGCCTGAATGTATTGGATATAGCTTTCATCTGGAGAAATAAAGCAGATTTCCTGACTGTCTTTCTTTTCTGCATTATCCAGATGTTTTTCACGGGCAAGCTGTCGTGTCTCATCTTTTGATAAGAATTGTCCCAGCGGAAAAATCAGCCTACTTAAAACATCCTGCTCCAGTCGATATAGCATGTAGGACTGATCCTTTTTTTCGTTTGCTGCACGCTGAATATAGTAATCAGAAGACTTCTCAGTCTTATCGTTTTTTCCGGAGCTTATATCTATCCCACATTCTGCCTGCTCTGGCTGACGCTTATCACAACCAATCCTGCAGTAATGTCCTGTTGCAATATAATAGGCTCCGATTTCATCTGCTTTTTCAATCAGATGACGGAATTTTATATTAGGATTACACATAATACACGGATTCGGCGTCCTGCCATGGAGATACTCTTCTATAAAATTTGAAATTACGATATTACGGAATTCTTCGGACACATCATCTAAAAGTAAAGGAATCCCTACCTGCTCCGCAACCTTGCGGGCCTCTTTTCTTCCCTGTATATTATTGCCGGATACATCAAAATAATATCCGGTAACTTCAAGGCCTTTTTCTTTTAATAATAAAGCAGCGGTAGCACTATCGACCCCGCCGCTTAATCCCAGTAATACTTTATTCTTCGACAGCTCCATGTTCATCCTCATCATCGTCTGCGTTCGGATCGTAACCTTCTAAGGCTGCATAATACTTTCCGTTCTTCGTAGCATAATCATAGATTGCATTTTTTATTGCCTTATCAGCAAGAACAGAGCAGTGAATTTTTACAGGAGGAAGTCCTCCCAGTTCTTCGATAATCTGCTTGTTTGTAAGTTCCAGAGCTTCTTCTACCGTCTTTCCGATGATCATGGAAGTAGCCATGCTGGAAGATGCGATTGCGGAGCCACAGCCAAATGTCTTGAATTTAGCGTCTGTAATTTTATCGTCTTCCACTTTGATTTGAATCTGCATCATATCGCCGCAGACCGGGCTTCCGTAAATACCTGTGCCATCTGGATTTTCCATTTCGCCTACATTTTTAGGGTTCAGGAAGTTGTCCATTACAATATCATTATATAAAGCCATATTTATTACCAACCTTTCTCTGCATTAACCGGAGATAATGCTCTTAATTTCTCTACAATTGTTTTTAAATGCTCTACGACATAATCGATGTCATCTTTCGTTGTAAAATCGCCGATCGTAAATCTTACCGTACCATGAATCATTTCTACCGGTACACCCAGAGCGGTCAGAACATGCGATGGTTCAAGGGATGCTGAAGAACATGCAGAACCTGTCGAAACACTGATTCCAAACTGGTTTAATAACAGAAGAATAGATTCGCCTTCGATATATTTGAATGTAATATTCGCATTACCGGGGTGTCTTGCTTCCATTGTTCCGTTTAGCTCTGTATCCGGAATTTCAGACAAAATTCTTTCTACGAAATAGTTTCTTAAAGAACTGCAATGCTGTACATGTTCTTCAAAATTCGTTTTTGCAAGTTCAGCAGCTTTTCCGAAACCAACAATACCCGTCAGGTTTTCAGTACCGGCTCTTTTGCCACTTTCCTGTGCACCGCCATGCAGATAGTTTGAAATTCTGACGCCTTTTCTGATATATAATGCTCCTTCACCCTTCGGTCCATAAATCTTATGGGATGACATTGACATTAAATCCACACCCAAATCTTTTACATCAATCGGAACATTTCCCAATGCCTGAACCGCATCAGTGTGGAAAAGAATTTTATGAGCCTTTGCAATCTTTGCAATTTCCTTAATTGGCTGAACCGTTCCGATTTCGTTAT
>CAKQVC010000086.1 GCA_934277655.1 uncultured Clostridia bacterium | reverse complement strand
CATATACATCCGGCTGGAAAGCAGTTGTCCCGTCATAAGTAAAGGTATCATCCCCTGCCAGTACAGCATTGGCATTTGCAATCGAATAAAATCCGGTTGCTGAAGGGTTCTTCTGAAGATACATGAAGTTCATATCATTCCTGGCAGAATTCCCGTCGACCTTGCCATTGGAAGCATACTGCCAGATCTGATAGTCATTATAATATGTAGCTACCGTATAATATTGTGCCAGCCAGATCATATAGCTCTGTGCCAGCTGTTTGCCGTCAATTGTATTTAAAAGGAACGTCCGGTTTGCATAAATACCTGCCTTATGATCAGAATTGTTCTCAATCGTTTCGCAAAACGTTCTCGCAATGTTTGTTGCCTTTGTCTTGCTTAATTTTGCCTTTGTCAGTCTTCCAGAAGATCCTCCTGAAAATTCATAATCCATGAATACCGGAAGATCCAGGTCATAGTCGCCTAAAAGTTCCAAAGCATAATTGGCTTCTGCTACAGCTTCCAGCTCGTTGATCGCCTGTGAGAAGAAATAAATGCCGACCATAAGTCCTGCTGCTTTCGCACCTTCAATATTCTTCTTAAAATAATCATCTGCATACATATTTCCTGCTGCACCATAGCCTCTGCCACCTACACGGATAATGGCGAAATCAATGCCGTCCGCTTTTGCTTTTTTCCAGTCGGTTGTTTTCTGATAAACAGAAACATCCACTCCGTTGACAACGATACAGTCATCATATTTATCTGCATGGGTATACGTACTGCCGTTATATCTGGATACCGTTTTCGTCTGTGCAGAGGCAAACGTGCTGGTAAACACCATCGCCGTAATAACTGCCAGAACGATTAAAATTCGTTTTCTCATTCGGTTGCAAATCCCCCTTTTCTTGTTTTTATGCATATTTTTTTGCTTCCTCTTCTTCCAAAACCCTGTATGCGACCTTGCCGACCAGAGTCTTCGGAAGATCCTGACGGAACTTGATTTCCTTCGGCATTGCATATTTTGCAACGTGTTTCTCGCAATATTTTAACAGGATATTACGTGCTTCGTCTTCGGAAATTTTTACATCCGGCTTCAGCACAACGAAAGCCACAACTTTCTGGATCTTAAGCGGATCCGGAACTCCGATAACGCAGCTCATATGTACCAGTTCGTGGGCGTCGAGGACGTTTTCGATCTGGGACGGATATACGTTGTATCCACTGGTTACGATCATTCTCTTGATTCTCTGGCGGAAATAGATAAATCCATCTTCATCCATTTTACCCAGGTCTCCGGTGTGAAGCCAGGTCAGTCCATCTGCATGTTTTTTCAAAGTTGCTGCTGTTTCTTCCGGATTATGGATATATTCCATCATAACGGTCGGACCTGCAAGGCAGATCTCGCCCTCTTCATTATACGGAACTTCTTCTGTCGTCCCCGGCTTTACAATTTTATAGAAAGTGTCAGGGAAAGGAAGTCCGATACTTCCCTCTTTCGCCCAGTGGGATGGAGTCAGACAGCTGGCTGTCACACATTCCGTCGTTCCGTATCCCTCACGGACAGGAACCGGTGCATTATGATCTGCCAGGAACTTATCAAATCTTTTTTTCAGCTCGATAGACAACGAATCTCCTCCGCTGAAAACACCTTTTAAACAGGATAAATCCACATGATTGAGTGTTTTTAAACGCAACAGTGCTTCATATAATGTTGGAACACCTGCAATAAAATTTGGTTTATGGTGTTTTAGCAGCTTCGCATAGCTCTGCGGGTTAAATCTTGGGATCAGAAGGCATCTGCCACCCTGGGAAAGCATGGAATGCACGCATACTCCCAAACCAAATCCATGGAAGATCGGCATAACAGCCAGCATTTTATCTCCTGGCTTGAACATCGGGTTCGTAGCAATGATCTGCTGACCAAGAGCATTGAAGTTCTTATTGGAAAGCAGGATGCCTTTCATCGTGCCGGTCGTTCCGCCACTATAAAGGATAACTGCCGGATCTTCTCCTTTCCTTTCCAGATGATATGGTCCACGGTAGCTCATGCCGTCTCTGAGGAATTTTTCCCACCATACAATTTCTGCATTGGCAGGAACCTTCTTAATTTTACGTCCCTCTGCCAGATAATACCCTTTTCTCTTTACCGGACTGAGCACGTCCTTGATGCTGGTAATGATCAGGCTCCTGAGAGGAACTTCTTTTCTGATATTCGCAAACTTGCCATAGAACTGATCCAGCGTCAGACATACGACGCTTGCCGATTCTTTCAGGCAGAATGCAATTTCGGATTCACTGGAAAGCGGGTGTACCATGTTGGCAATCGCACCGATCTTGTTAACTGCATAGAACATGATAACAGACTGCGGTGCATTCGGCATGCAGATCGTGACACATTCGCCTTCTCTGACGCCGATTGCGGCCAAAGCTCTTGCACATTCATTGACTTTTCGGATAAAATCTTTATATCTGACTTTACCACCCATGAAGTCATAGGCAATGTAGTTTGGATAGTGCTTCGCAATTTCTGCGACTTTATCGTACATGGATCCCTCGAAATAGTCCAGATGCGCAGGAACGCCTCCCAGATTCTTGATCCATGGTGTTTTTACGTTCAGGTTTTCAAATTCCTGATCCTTATTCATAATCCACCTCCTCTTTTGCCGGTGTGTCCAGCAGCTGCGGGTTGTGAAGCAGGTGCTTCAGCAGCTTGACGGTTTTCGAATAGTAATAGCCGTCTGCAATTCTCTCATCCAGAGTCAGCCCCAGGTCGAGAGTTTCCTTCATTGTAACATTTCCTTTTTCATCATAGAATGGCGTCATTTTCTTTTCACCCACTACGATAAAAATGGAATTCGTACCCCAATTGGATAAATGATGATAGCCTGCTTTTAAACCAATAGATCCCAGGTTCGTAATAAAGCAGGTTGCATGGTTTGGATCTGTCTTAATCAGCGAATACGGCGCCCTGCCGTAATAATCCAGTTTATGCAGACACCACATGACAAAACGCAGAATCGGTCTTGGGAGTTTTCGCAGCATGTCCATGCCCGCAGTGGAGTTGTCTACCTGTTCTCCCCTGCAGCTGTTGATTTCTGCTGCAATTTTTTTTCTCACATCGTCCATCGTCGTGTTTTCATCAAACTCGATAAATGCCAGTGCTTCCTCTCCATTATCTGCAAATTTTTTCTTGACAACAAATGCCAGAGAAAGGGTGTTTCTCTGATACATTCTGCCCCCCTTGATAAAGCGGTTCATCTTCGGACGAAGAGTTATCGTCTTAACCAGCGCCGCAAGCAAGACGTAAAACATCTTGCAGGGTTCTTCCCCCTCGGGAAGCTGTGCATTCTTATTCTTCAGATACTGCTTTATATTTTCAAGGTCGATTGTTTCACTGATAAAGGCTTCATTGTCTGCTTTGTTTGGATACAAATATGGCATGATGATATGCAGTGGATCCAAGTCACTGAGCCAGACACCGTCTCTGCGGTCACCTCGTTTTTTCTTTGGTTTGTCCATGATGTCTTCCTTTCAGGCAAAGATCTGTTCTCTCTGCAGACGGCTCCTCACTTAAAACGGAATTTAAAAATTTCGAAACCGCCCACAAAAGAAAACAGGGTGTTTCCCTGTGACTTTGCTGCCGTTCCGCAGGTTCAAAGCCCCGCCCGGTTTGCTGTCAAATAGAAACACCCATATATTATACCACTTTTTCTGCTAGTTTTCTACCTATTTCGCTATTTTTGTCTCTGTGCAGCTTTCCTGCTGCTACATGCTGCGTTTACCAATCAGCAGATAGCTTGCCTGTGGTATACTGCACGTAGCTTTACTTTGCCTTGAAGATTTTCCAGTACTTGCTGTATAAATCGTCTCCGTCAGCTCCCAGGTTGGCCAGTGTCTCACATCTTGCCAGTACCTCCTCTGATGGATTGAGAATTGGATTATCTGTCAGATCAAGGATTTCTTTATTCGGAATGCCATAAGTCAGATACTCAAAGTTGGTTCGTGCTGTGCTTCCGTCCAGCATGAAATTGATCCATGCTTCGCCTCCGCTCTTATTGGTGACATTCGCCGGAATTGCCCAGCAGTCGGTCCAGACTTCCGTACCTTCTTTCGGAACCACATAGTCCAGTTTATCGTTTTCTTCCTGTGCATACAGCACATCTCCGGAAGTAATGACCGCCATCGTTGCAGATTCCCCAATCATCAGATCTCTGGCATTGTCGTTGGCATAACTGTAAACAAAAGGTTTCTGCTCGATCAGAAGATTCGTAATCTCGTTCAGCTCATTTTCATCCAGCGTATTCATGGAATAGCCCAGAATCTTCGCAGCGATCATATTGCATTCCCTTACAGAGTTCGGCATGATTACCTGCCCTGCATATTCCTCATCCCACAGCTGGCTCCAACTGTCAATCGTGCCGTGGATCAGATCCTTGTTGTAGATAATGCCATACGTTCCCCAGGTATGTGGCACACTGTACTTCATTCCCGGGTCAAAATCGTCAATAAACGATTTTACATTATCTGTTAAATTTGATACATTTGGCACATTGTCAAAGTTGATTTCTGCAAGAAGTCCTTCTTTTCGCATCTTATCGATCATGTAGTCAGATGCACAGATGACATCATATTCTGCTGTGTTATTCTTGATCACCGGATACATTTCCTCATTGGTATCAAAGTAGTCTATAATGACCTCATAACCGGTTTCTTCTTCAAACTGGTCGATCAGATCTGGATCGATATAGTCGCCAAAGCAGTAAACATAGACCGAACCCTGATCCTGTGATCCCACCAATGAACCAGCATACTGGTTCAGCCCGGTAACGCCGGTCAAAAGCACCAGCCCCAGTATCAGTGCTTTTTTTGGGGTAATGCCTCCTTCATTCTTCGCATAATAATCGCCCTTATCTTTTCTTGAAGAAGACAGGACATTGACAATGATCAGTACCAGCAGAACCAGCACGAAAATAGCCGTGGAAAGCGCATACAACGTCGGCCTTACACCGATTTTTACCTGGCTGTAGATCAAAGTAGAAAGCGTGTTGATTCCTGCTCCTCTTGTAAAGTGGGTAATAACGAAGTCATCTACCGACATAGTAAAGGACAGCAAAAATCCCGATACAATGCCCGGCATAATATCCGGAAGCACAATATGAAAGAACGCATATACCGGTTCCGCTCCCAAATCAAGTGCCGCCTCATACGTGTGGTTCTCCAACTGCTTAAACTTCGGCATAACGGACAGAATTACATATGGCACGCAAAAAGAAATATGTGCAAACAGTACCGTTCCGTAGCTTAAGCTGATGCCAAACAGCATAAAACTCATCATGATCGAAATACCGGTTACAATATCCGCATTAAGCAGTGGAATGTTATTAACACCCATAAAAAAAGAGCGCTTTTTCTCGTTCATGGCATTCAGGCCGATGCAGGCCACCACACCTACAAGCGTTGCCAGAATGGACGCCCACAGGGCGATGGACAAAGTATTTCCCAGGGCTTCCATGATTTCCTGATTGTGGAACATTTCCTGATACCACTTGACCGAAAATCCCTGCCACGCACTCATACTCTTTCCGGAGTTGAAAGAAAGCACCATCAGTGTACCGATCGGCAGGTATAAAAACAGAACAATAAGACCGAGATACAGCCATTTTCCGAATTTTTTCATAGCATGCTCCCCTCCCCGTTTCTGTCAAATTTCTCAATAAATGCCATGCTGACTACAATGAAGATCATCATGACCAGAGATAAACCAGATCACAGATTCCAGTTGGATGAAGATGTAAATTCCTGTTCGATGATGTTTCCAATCAGGTTCACTTTGCCGCCACCCAGCATGTTGGAGATGGCAAAAGTCGTCAGAGAAGGTACAAAAACCATAGTTACACCGCTGACGATCCCTGGCACGGAAAGCGGCAGGATGATCTTGCAAAAAACCAAAAGCTTACTGGCACCCAGGTCATAAGCAGCTTCAATCAGATTTTTATCAATACGGATCATCGCATTGTAAATAGGCAATATCATAAAAGGCAGGTAGTCATATACCATACCTAAAATAACCGCCGCCGGTGTATTGATGATATCCAGGTGCGGCAGTCCGATCAGGGACAGGGCATGATTGATGATGCCGTTTTTTTCAAGCAAAACCTGCCATGCCATCGTCCGCAGAAGAAAGTTCATCCACATCGGAAGGATAAAAACAAAGACCATAAATCCTTTTTTTCCAAGTTTGCTGTCCTTCAGGATCAATCCCAGAGGGAACGCAAGGATCAAACAGATCACAGTGCTGGCAAATGCCAGAAGCAAAGAAAGGCCCAGAGCTTTCGCATGTTCGCTGCCTGCAATTGCTGTTACATTCGCCCACGTAAAAGCCCCGCTCCTGTCGGTAAGCCCATAAAAAGCAATGACGCACATCGGAATGATCGTTCCGCAGAGAATGAATGCCAGAAATGGTGCTGAAAATAATTTTTTTGTCATTTTCTTATCATCTCCTTCCTACTCAAAATCATCCAGTGCGATTGCCTGTTCGTCCTCGGACTGTGGCTTATGCATGATCTGTATATTTTCCGGCAGAACGTCAATCGATACTTTCGTGCCTTCCGGATAGCTTACTGTATTCTGTGCCAGCCATTCGAAACCGCCTGCTTCAATGCACATTTCATAATGCACGCCGATAAATACGTTGGAGGTTACGACTCCGTCCATGATTCCGCTGCCCGGTTTGCCAATGATGATATCCTCCGGACGGATTACCACGTCTACTGGTTTTTTGCGGCCAAAGCCTTCATCAATGCACGGAAAAATATGATCGCAGATCTTTACGATGCGGTCTTCCATCATCACACCATCGATGATATTACTGTCGCCGATAAAATCCGCTACGAAAGCATTTTCCGGTTCGTTATAGATTTCTTCCGGTGTTCCCATCTGCTGGATATAGCCCTGGTTCATAACGACAACCTTATCGGACATGGTCAGTGCTTCTTCCTGATCGTGGGTCACGTACAAGAATGTGATTCCCAGTTCGTGCTTCAGGCGGATCAATTCATATTGCATTTCCTGTCGCATCTTTAAGTCCAGAGCACCCAGTGGCTCGTCCAAAAGAAGTACTCTCGGTTCATTAACAATCGCTCTTGCGATGGCGATCCGCTGCTGCTGTCCCCCGGAAAGGGACGTCACGGATCTACGTTCATAACCACTCAGATTTACAAGCTTCAGTGCATATTTAATTTTATCATTGATGTATTCCTGGCTCTTACCGCTGATTTTCAGGCCAAAAGCGATGTTATCCGCAATATTCATATGCGGAAACAGGGAATACTTCTGAAAAACCGTATTCAACTGTCTCTTATTAGGTGGCAGGTTCGTAATATCCTTTCCCTGAAACATAACACGTCCTTCATCAGGTTTTTCGAAACCACCCAGGATCCTAAGGGTCGTTGTCTTACCGCATCCCGACGGACCTAGCAATGTAATAAACTCGTTTTCCTTTATTTTCAGGTCAAACTCATCGAGAACCAACTCTCCGTCATAAGATTTTGAAATGTTCTGTAATTCTATCAATGCCATAAGTCATGTTAGAAACTTGGTGGGACGCTGACCCACAAGATTTCCGCTCCTTTCTTTGAGGTAATATAATGTTTTTTTTCAGGTATATAATAGAAAGATTCTCCTGCTTTTGCCTGATATCTGTCATTTCCCAGC
>CAKQVC010000085.1 GCA_934277655.1 uncultured Clostridia bacterium | reverse complement strand
GCTGTGCGAAGCTCTTTTTGTCTAATATGATTTTATCCCTGCTCTCTGAGAGCCAGAAACGCTGCCAGATTTATCAGGATCAGATAATAGATAAAAATTTTCGCAGTTTCCATTAATCGTTATACCCTTCCAGGAACCCCTCTTTTTCCTGCGTTTCTTTAATAACTTCCTCTGCAATGTCCGAAAAGCCCGCAAGTCTTGCAACCAGATCTTCAAGACTGGTCGCCGCTGTTTCTGTTTCCTCCGGCACTTCGCATCCGAGGATTTTCTTTCCAAGTTCATAAGCTTTCTTCGGAAAATCTGTACCCTCCAGATCTTCCGGTGTATAGCAGCCTTTTGCACCTACAACATCGACGATTTCCCATCCCAGATAGTCTGCCATTCCATAGAATGACGCTGCAGCATATTCTCCGGTCTCTGTCATGGTATCTCCAAAAGCAAGGATCAAAGCCGTTTTTTTATAAAGATTCAAAAGATCTCCGTTAATTGCATAAAAACGGTCGATAACTGCCTTGATCTGCGCCGACAGTCCGAAATAATAAACCGGTGATGCAAATACGATCGCATCCGCCTCAAGGACTTTGTCGCGGACGTCATCGAAATCATCCCGGAAAACACATGATGCAACAGCACTGCGGCATCTGCCACAGGCAATGCACGGATGCACCTCTTTCTCCGCTGCGTTGAAATGATATACCTCATGCCCGGATTCTTCTGCACCTCTCCGAAATGCATCAATCAAAACAGATGTGGTTCCTCTCTTGTGCGGGCTGCCTGAAATCAGTAAAATTTTCATTTTCTACCTCCACTTAAATTTCTTCACTTTATTTTTTTGTCATCTCTTTTTTCATTTTTTCAAATTGTATTCTTCAAATTGCATCATTGTCTATCTGCATTTGATATATGAAAATGCACCTAAGCTCGTTTGCTCTCGCCGGTTGCATAATCAATTTCCACTCCCGGTTGGACGTTATATATAAAAATATGGAAAGAAACACCCTCTCCGTCATCTTCGACCGAAAGTGCCTCCATTTCAACCCCTGTAGCCAGTAGATTTTCGCCTTCAAACAGCGGCATTACTCTATACAGCACATGATTTCCGGTTTCTCTCACATAGTCAGCTACCTGGTTTTCATAAGGGATCATTTCCTCGTTCATGTGCCTCGTGCCTGTAATCAGATTTTTTTCATTCGCATTTTCTCCTGCGAGCTGGAAAGCGATCAGATGGCAGCGATTGTACAGATATTTCGTTGTGATCAGATCATCGTAACGCACAGTATGCCAGCCGCTTGGCTTGATCATTCCGATGCTTCCTCTTTTTTCTGTTGGCATCCGTTCCTCACAGATATTGGAATAAGCAGTTCCACATCGTCCCAGGCTATCAAGATCACTGTAAGTCTCGAAATCCTCCGTTGTCATCTCTTTCTCCGTGAAAGACGGCTTATTCTGATCCAGCTGTATGATATCCTCACCGCTGTAAGACGGGATATCATCTGCCGTGAGCTGAACGCTGGAACTGTAATCTGTTTCCCCGGACAAAGCACTGAAGAGACCCGCACCAGCAAAATCTGCATCAAATCCGAATACCGCTGCTCCCAGACAAACTGCCAGAGCAAGGACTATAGATAAATTTTTTCCGCCTTGTTTTTTCCCTGTTTTTTTCATAAATACTCAAATCCCTCTCTTTATGATCTATATTATGATTTACTTTTTTATCAATGTCGTCGCTGTATTTTCAGATTGCACATTTGACGTCTTTCTCTTTCGACGCATTGCACCTGCTGCTGAATTAATTTCTTTTTTAACAAAGAAATCAGTTAATGTAAACCCTTACCCAGTATAGCACTACAAAGTAAAAAAAGCAATTTTTCAGCAGCAATTTCTTGGCACCTGCACTTAAGATTTCTACCATTTATATACATTTTTCAGGAATTACTGCCCGCCTGTTTTTTATGTATTTTTAAACAGTTTTAGTTGTATTTATACACAATATTTTGCATTATGTATTTTGTATTTTTGTCTGCTTTCGACAATTTTGCTTGCTTTTCGAGCTAATACATAGTATGATAAAAATATAGCATTCATATTTATTTATTTTGTTTATGTTTTAAAGGAGAATGAAAAAATGAGCAAAGAAGTAAAAGAAAAGGATGGTGCAACCACCAAAGAGCCTCGTCTTCCTTATTTCTGGGAAGCGATCGTGTCGTTTCTGGGTCTGATTATCGTCATGTCCATCGGTATCGTGGTCTTCGGCGTTGATCCACACATTCCAATGTTCATCGGAGTTATTATCGCAGTACTGATATCTCTGAGACTGGGATATAAGTGGGGTGCTATCGAAGAAATGATGATCAAGGGAATCTCCCGTGCTATGCAGGCGATTTTAATCCTTGCCATCGTCGGTATGATGGTCGGTGTCTGGCTGCTTTCCGGTACGATCCCAACCATGATCTACTATGGACTGAAGCTGCTGTCGCCATCTTTCTTCCTGATCGCCAGCATTCTGATCTGCTCCATCACTTCCCTTGCTACAGGTACATCCTGGGGAACTATGGGAACCATGGGACTTGCTCTTGTTGGTATTTCTCAGGGGCTTGGCATGCCGATCGGTCCTACTGCCGGTGCAATTCTTGCCGGAGCATATTTTGGAGATAAATTATCACCACTCTCCGATACAACCAACCTCGCACCTGCAATGGCAGGAACCGACATTTTTACGCATGTAAAATATATGATAAAAGCTACTTTAATTTCTTATGTAATCACACTGGTTTTCTTCGGGATTTACGGATTCAAACATGCAGCAAACGGTGCTGTTGAAGCAGAGCAGGTAAATGCTCTGATGAATGGACTTCAGGAAACATTCAATATTAACCCGATTCTGTTACTGCCTCCTGTAGTGGTTATCCTGGCAATCGCATTAAAAGTACCGGCTATTCCGGGAATCACGCTGGGTGTTATCTCTGCAGCTATACTTGCTCCGTTTTTCCAAGGCAATGTTGCAATCTACGATGGAGACAGCCTGGAGCTTCTGCACACTGGTGCAACGTTTGGAGATATTTTAAGTGTAGCAAGAAATGGTTTTGTATGTAATACCGGTATCGAGTCTCTTGATAATCTGCTGACAACCGGTGGATTGATGAACATGTCTTCTTCCATCTTGATGACCATCATTGCTATGATGTTCGGAGGAATCATGGAAGAAACAAGACAACTGGAAGTTATTATCAATAAGATCACAAAAGTTGTCAAAAGCGGTGCAGGACTGGTTGCTGCAACAGAAGTTACTTGTATTGCTTCCAACGTCGTAATGCCTGAACAGTACATCTCCATCCTGATTCCGGGAAGAATGTACGCAGATGCTTACAGAAAAGCCGGCATCCATCCGAAATCACTTTCCAATGCACTGGAATCTGCCGGTACTGTTACTTCCTGCCTGGTTCCTTGGAACACATGCGGAATGTACATCGCAGCTACTCTCGGAGTTACCACTGCAACTTATCTGCCATGGGCAGTATTCAACTATGTGACTCCGCTGGTAACATTAGTTCTTGCGTTCGTCGGCATTACTGTTACTAAGATGACACCGGAAGAACAGGCAAGAGCCGATGCCGGAGAATTAGTTTAATATAGCACATTGTCATTTCGCATAGCGAAATTGAAATTTGTGTAAAGGATGATGATGCGTAGGGTTAAGATCCATTTGAGACCAGGATTGGTTCTCCTGGCCGAGCATGGATTACCTTACAGAATAAGATGATAAATAAATAGATATAAAAAGAGCGAGACTGCCCTGGCTCTGCTGATTCTGAATACAGACTTGAATGCACCTGTATTCGAAAACAGATCAGCAGACTGCCGGGCAGCCTTTTTATTAAAGAAAGACTTTTTATTAAATTCTTTCTTATTTCGTCATCTTTTCCTGTTTCACTTTATGATCGATAATGTGACGAGAAGCCAGTTCTCTGTGGACATCCTCGCAGGAGATTCCCATCTGAACCATAAGAACCATAACGTGATAAGCAAGGTCTGCAATTTCATAGACTGTCTCTTTCCTATCATCTGCTTTCGCTGCAATGATCACTTCCGTAGATTCTTCCCCTACTTTTTTCAGTATTTTATCAATTCCCTTTTCAAACAGATAAGTCGTATAAGAACCTTCCGGCTTTTCTTCCTTTCTTCCTTCCAGAAGCCCGTAGAGCTGTTGCAGGCTGAATTCGTTCAGACTCTCGCTCTGCCATACAGGCTGGAAAAAGCAGCTTTCTTCCCCGGTATGACATGCCGGACCATCTTTTTCAACTACAACCGTCAATGCATCTCCATCACAGTCTGCTGTAATACTTACGATATGCTGCCGATTGCCGCTGGTTTCTCCTTTTCTCCAGAGTTCCTGCCGGGATCTGCTCCAGAAGCATGTCATTTCTTCTTTCATGGAGATTTCCAGACTTTCTTTATTCATATAGGCAACCGTCAGCACCTGCTTGGTAATGGCATCTACCACAACTGCCGGGATCAGTCCCTTTTCATCAAATTTTAACTGATTGATATCTAACATTTTTTTCATTTTATAACCTCACAATGATATCGTTTTCGCTTAACGTTTTTTTCAGATCCGGAATCCGGATTTCTCCAAAATGAAAGACGGATGCTGCAAGTCCTGCATCAATATCAGGAACTTCTTTAAAAAGATCTACGAAATCCTTCTGGCTTCCTGCACCGCCGGATGCGATAACCGGAACATTAACTGCATCACATACCGCCTGCAACATTTCAATGTCAAATCCCTGTTTCACACCATCCGTGTCGATGGAATTTACCACTACTTCACCTGCTCCCAGATCAACACACTTTTTGATCCAACTGATAGCCTCCATTCCGGTATCTTCTCTTCCACCCTTGGCGAAAACATGAAAGTTTCCGTCTATACGCTTGATATCTGCAGAAAGCACGACGCATTGATTTCCGTAAAGCTTCGCAGCTTCTTCAATTAAAGACGGATTTCTGATCGCACCTGAGTTGACACTTACTTTATCAGCACCGCATTTCAGCACACGGTCAAAATCACTGACGGTATTTATACCTCCTCCCACGGTAAGCGGTATAAAAATCTTAGACGCTACTTCCGTCAAAATATCGGTAAACAATTTTCTTTCCTCAAAGGAAGCCGTTATATCATAAAAGACCAGCTCATCTGCGCCATTGGAGGAATAGTATTCGGCCAACTCTACCGGAGAAGAAACATCAGAAAGTCCCTGAAAGTTCACACCTTTGACTACTCTTCCGTTTTTTACGTCCAGACAGGGGATAATTCTTTTTGTAATCATTTCGCCACCTCAATTACTTCTGCCAGATTGATTGCTCCTGTATAGTAAGCCTTCCCAATAATAGCTCCATATAAATCCATCTTTCGTAGTTTCCTCACATCATCCATGGAAGAAACACCGCCAGATGCTGTAATATCCATATCATATTTTTTAGAAAGTTCTTCATAAAGCTTCAAGTTGGTCCCTCTCATAGCACCATCCCTGGAAATATCGGTGCAGATGATATTGTGGATTCCAATTTTCTGCATGTTGTCCAGAAATTCTTCCAGAGTCAGTTCAGACTGCTGCAGCCATCCTTTGATTGCAATCCTGCCATCTTTGACATCCGCCCCGACTGCAATTTTTTCTCCATATCTGCTGACAGCTTCCCGAAGGAAAGCCTCGTCATTCACAGCTGCCGTCCCCAGGATCACTCTGCTGACACCTCCTGAAATATATGTCTCAATAACCTCCATACTGCGGATTCCTCCGCCGATCTCCACTTTTAGCCTGGTTTCAGCTGCCACCTGCTTTACAATTTCCAGATTTGGTGTATTTCCATCTTTGGCTCCCTCAAGATCCACCATATGGATCCAGGAAGCACCCTGTTTTTCAAAATCTCTGGCAATTTCAACAGGATTCTCACTGTACACTGTCATCTGCTGATAATCACCTTTCAGCAGCCGAACCGCTTTTTTGTCATAAAGGTCTATAGCCGGAAAAATGATCATGCTCTGCCTCCTTTTCGGTTTTCCGTATCTGCTGATCTTGCTTCTGCCTCCTCGATCTTTGAGTTCGAGGCAGTTTCTTCTTCGCAGAAGCCCCTTAAAATATTCAGTCCTACTTGTCCACTTTTTTCTGGATGGAACTGACACCCTTTGATATTTCTCAGTTCTACAGCCGCTGTCATTTCTTTTCCATAATCGGTTGTCGCAAGCAGACTTTCCTCACAATCTACAGCATAGTAGGAATGTACGAAGTAGACAAAATCATTTTCTTTTATATAGCGCAGAAGCGGGCTATCTTTCCGAAAACGCAGACGGTTCCACCCAATATGCGGAATCTTCAGCTGAGAAGGAATCGTATTTTCCATTGGGATGACTGTTCCCTTTAACAGCCCCAGACCTTCATGCTCGCCGTATTCATAACTTTTTTCAAACAAAAGCTGCATGCCCAGACAGATACCCATTAGTTCTTTTCCTTTCGCAGCTTCCTCCTTGATAACCTTGTCCAGCCCTGTTGCACGTAATTTAGCAGCCGCATCCGAAAAGGCTCCGACACCGGGCAGGATCAACTTGTCGGCATGTCTTATTTTTTCTTCATCAGCAGTTACCTCAACCTCCGCACCGATATACCGAAGTGAAGACTGCAGTGAAAACAGATTTCCAACGCCGTAATCAATAATTGCAATCATTATAACGTTCCTTTCGTCGATGGAATTTCATCTGCAAATCTCTGATTGATTGAGACTGCATGCCCCAAACTTCTTGCCGCTGACTTAAAAATCCCTTCTAAGATATGATGTGTATTTTTCCCTGCCAGCTGGCAGATGTGGAGCGTAATTCCAGATTCCCTTGTAAACGCCAGCCAGAACTCTTCTACCAGCTCGGTATCGAAATCTCCGACTTTCTCATTCAGCACCTCTGTCTTATAATAACAGCCTCCTCTTCCCGAAATATCTACAGCTGTAAGGATTAAAGCCTCATCCATTGGCAGGGTCGTATCTGCATAACGATAAATCCCCTTTTTATCCCCCAGTGCCTGACGAAAAGCCTGTCCCAGAGAAATGCCAATATCCTCTGCCGTATGATGATAATCTACCCAGGTATCGCCCTGGCACGTAATCTGGATGTCAAACCTGCCATGACGGGCAAACAAGATCAGCATATGATCCAGGAATCCGCATCCTGTTTTTATTTCAGAATTTCCTCCTCCATCCAGATTTAAGGTTAGCTGTATGTCGGTTTCCGCTGTAGTTCTTTTTATTTCCACGCAACGAGAAGTATTATCATCTGTTATCGCTACATTTGTAAATTCTGTGTTCATTCTGCACCCTCCTGCCCGCTTTCCAGTAAGCTGAGAATTTCCTTTACAGTACGGATAAAAATCTCCATCTGTTCTCCCGTGCCGATCGTGATACGGATGTACTCCTCAATTCTTTTCTTCGTAAAATGTCTTACGAGAATGCCTTTTTCTTTCAGCTTCAAGTATAACTGCTCTCCACCTATTTTTTTTGATCTGGCAAACAGGAAGTTCGCTTTCGAAGGAATAACTTCGAAATTGAGATTCTGGAGCTGCTCTTCTGTCCATTCCCTGTTTTCAATAATCCGCCGGCAGTTTTCCATATAGTAGTCATTGACAGATAAAGTAGCTACCCCTGCCGTTTCTGTCATCCGGTTT